>NZ_CAKRCF010000006.1 GCF_934307085.1 uncultured Anaerobutyricum sp. | reverse complement strand
AACGTTTAGCACAACAGCTCAAAATGGGCTATTATTTCATCTCTCTTTTCAATAGTACTTCTGGCAATCCAGCTACTTCTTTTCCTTGGCGGCGTCTGTTCAAATCGACAAATCAGAATTGTTCAATCTCGTGGTACACTCTGCTAATTGGCAGACCTACAACATTATAGTAATCTCCCTTTATTCCGGAGATAAATATCGCTGCCGGACCTTGAATACCATATGCTCCTGCTTTATCAAGTGGATCACCAGATGCAACATAGTCCACAATTTCTTTTTCTGTCATGGGAACCATTGTAACATCGGTACATTCATGGAAAGTCATCTTCTTTTCCACTGTACCTTCCTTTACTGAAAATAGTGCTACTCCTGTATACACCTGATGTGTCCGCCCAGATAAAGATACAAGCATTGCTTTAGCTTCCTCCTCATCAGCTGGTTTCCCAAGAATTTTCCCCTCAAATACAACAATAGTATCGGCACCAATTACAAGGCAGTTATCTTCTTTTTTATTGTGAAGATTAACGACTGCCTCTGCCTTTCTTGCAGCAAGTTCTTCGACCATTTCTGTCGGGGATTCCTCTGCTACGTTCTCGTCGGCGTTGCTTACTTCTACTTCAAAGTTAAATCCTGCCTGCGCTAATAATTCTTTTCTTCTCGGTGAACCAGATGCTAATATGATATTCATTATTTATTCCTCTCTTTATTTTCCATGGTCTGTTTATTATTTTATCTATTGTTGCACCACATTCTTTTACCCGAATATATTATTTATTCGACATATTTAAAAATATAAATATTAGAATTTTATCAAATTAATACCATCTCGTCATCGGTAAATCATTATTTACTCCGTTTGTAAATAAAATCTGATGCAAATCAATGATACCATTCATGAATGTGGCAGCGCAAGCGCAAAGATATAATTCCCACATACGGACAAATCTTTCACCAAACATTTGTCTTACTTCGTCTTTATGTTTCTGGAAGTTTGCGTTCCAGCAGAGTAATGTTTTATTGTAATGACGTCTGAGACTTTCCACGTCTAATGTATAGAATTGATGGTCACCTGCAATGTTGATAATCTCACGCAGCGACGGCACAACCCCTCCTGGGAAAATGTATTTCTTTACCCATGCATCTCCCGGATGTTCCTGTAATGCACTGATATAATGAAGCAGGAAAAGACCTCTTGGATTCATGATACTTTTTACAGATTTCATAAATAGCTCATAATTATCTCGTCCAACATGCTCAAGCATTCCGACACTGACAACACGGTCAAATTTCAAACCGAACTCTGGTAAATCTCTGTAATCCATCAGTCGTACTTCCAACTGATTTTCCAGATTATTTTCTTTTATGCGCTCTTCAAACTTCTTCTTTTGTTCTTTACTTAATGTAATCCCAACACCTTTGATTCCATATTTTTTTGCCGCTTCAATTAATAAATAACCCCATCCACAGCCAATATCACAAAGTGTCATTCCCTCTTTCAAATACAGTTTCTCAAGAATTCTTTCTACCTTCTGCACCTGTGCTTGATACAGCGTATCCTCCGGATGCTTAAAATATCCACAGGAATAACTCATCGTTTCATCAAGCCACATCTTATAGAAATCATTTCCTATATCATAATGAGAAGAAACTTCCTTCTGCTGATTCTTTTTTGTAAGCGAAGAAAAAATCAATTTCTTCAACGCTTTTTTATCCGTAGAAAACTTACCCATCTGTCCTAAAAACATATTCAGGGCATGATAAAGATCACCTTCAATCTCTAAATCTCCATCCATATACGCTTCACCAAGCGCAATTGATGTACTTGTCAGCAAGTCTTTCATTGATGGAATCTTATGAAAAATTACTGTAAACTCCGGCTTTCCCTCACCTATATGACTTGTCTCATCACCAATCTTCACATCAAATGGATGTTCATCAAACTTGCTCAAAAACTTTACAAATTCTTTCTCTGTCAAATTCATTTCTGTCACTCCAATCTTTTGCTTAGTCAATCGGGATGTCCCTTCGATGCAGGTTCTAATTACCTTGTCTCTACGAAACATTCTTCCATAAAATAGTTATTTTATTCAGTTTTATTACAGAACATATTCTGCCACAGGAGATTATAGCACTTTTTTATAGCATCCATAAGAAAAAAACATCAGTTTTTTTGTAAATTTTAAGTTGCACCAGACAAAGATGATACCCATAGATATAAAAAAAGAACCGTCTGTTAAACGGTTCTAAGAGAGGAAAGTATGAAAAAAATCTATCAAAAAAATACGAAAAAGAACCCCTAAAAATTTACCCCATTTTGTGACTTTGTGCTACAGAATTTTAACCATAGAAACTTCGCATTCGTT
The DNA here is from genome assembly GCF_934307085.1 of uncultured Anaerobutyricum sp. Taxonomy (GTDB): domain Bacteria; phylum Bacillota; class Clostridia; order Lachnospirales; family Lachnospiraceae; genus Anaerobutyricum. The sequence continues at coordinate 83,130 of NZ_CAKRCF010000006.1, read as the reverse complement.
TCTGCGAAGTTTCTGCTTTATGAGGCAAAATAGAGCGTTTAGCACAACGGAACAAAAGGGGTAAATTTTTTAGGAGTTCTTCTCGATGATTCTTCTGGCAATTCGATTACCACTTTCCACAGCGGCATCCGTTTATCTAAATCCTACAAATTAGAATATCCCATCAGGGCTTTATCAACTTCTCTAGCGCAATCGCGACCTTCTCTGATTGCCCACACAACCAGTGACTGTCCTCGATGCATATCGCCTGCAGTAAAGACTTTATCTACATTTGTCTTGAAATGTCCTTCTGCTGTCTTTACATTCGTGCGTTCTGTAAGATCTAAGCCAAAAGCTTTTGTAACATATGGCTGGCTTCCTAAGAATCCTGCTGCAATTAATACCAAATCAACAGGTACTTCATACTCGCTGCCAGCGACTTCTGCCATGATATTTCTTCCGGCTTTTTTGTCGAATTTACTTTCAAGTTTTACGAGTTTTGCCTTGCAGACTTCGCCTTTTTCATTGGCAATGAATTCTTTTACGGTTGTCTGATATACTCGTGGGTCTTTGCCAAATACAGCGATAGCTTCTTCCTGACCGTAGTCTGTCTTGCAGACTCTAGGCCATTCTGGCCATGGGTTATTTGGCTGACGTTCGTCTGGAAGTTTTGGCATCATTTCTAACTGAATGAGGCTCTTACATCCTAAACGGATGGATGTTCCAACACAGTCATTTCCTGTGTCACCGCCACCGATAACCATGACATTTTTATTTTTGGCATCAATGTATTTTTTATCTGCAAAGTTAGAATCTAAAAGGCTCTTTGTTGCTGCCTTTAAGTAATCTACTGCAAAATAAATTCCTTTGCTCTTTCTGCCTGGCGCTTTGATATCTCTTGGATTAGAGGCTCCACAGCAAAGTACAACAGCATCATACTGTTTCTTTAAGTCCTGTGCTTTTACGTCTACACCAACGTTTACGCCTGTCTTGAATACAACGCCTTCTTTTTCCATAAGCTTTACTTTTCTCTGGATATATGTTTTTTCAAGCTTCATGTTAGGAATTCCGTACATGAGCAATCCACCGACACGGTCGGAACGCTCGTAAACAGTTACGGAATGTCCACGGCGATTTAAGTATTCTGCCACGCAGAGTCCGGATGGACCGGAACCTACGATGGCAACTGTCTTTCCTGTTCGAACTTCCGGTGGTTCTGGTTTAATCAGACCACTTTCATAGGCTCGTTCTATAATACTTAACTCTTTTTCTTTAATATTAACCGGGTCACCACCTAAGTTACAGGTACATCCAACTTCACAAGGATGTGGACATACACGACCGGTAAATTCAGGGAATGGATTTGTCTTTTTCAGACGATTGTAAGCTTCATCCCAGTTACCTGTGTAAGTGGCATCATTCCATTCAGGAATCAGGTTGTTAAGAGGGCATCCGGTAACCATTCCTTTGATTAAAATACCGGACTGACAAAATGGAACTCCACAGTTCATACATCTTGCACCCTGTCTCTCCTGTTCTTTTTTGGACAGGGGAGTATGAAATTCGTTAAAATGTTTGATTCTCTTTAACGGCGCTTCACCCACGCTTTCTTTACGTTCATATTCTAAAAATCCAGTTGGTTTTCCCACAGCGCTCTCCTCCTATCCTCTTTTAATTTCGTAAAATGCTTCAATCTGTGCCTGCTCTGCGCTAAGCCCTTTTCCTTCCATCTGGGAAATCTTCTGGAGCATCTTCTTGTAATCGTGTGGAATGATTTTCTTAAACTTCGGTAAATATTTGCTGAAATCATTTAAGATTTCTTTACCTTTTTCAGAGTTTGTATATGCCACATGGGCTGTAATCATATCCTTGATTTCCATAACATCATATTTAGAAACAACTGGCTCGGAAGAAACCATTTCTTTGTTGAGGCTTAAGTATAAGTCGTTATCTTCATCAAGAACGTAAGCAACACCGCCGCTCATTCCTGCTGCGAAGTTCTTTCCAGTCTTACCGATAATTAAGACTTTACCACCAGTCATGTACTCGCATCCATGGTCGCCAACACCTTCTACAACGGCTGTCGCACCAGAGTTACGAACACAGAAACGTTCACCTGCCACACCGTTGATGTAAGCCTGACCACTTGTTGCACCGTAAAGGGCTACATTACCAACGATAATATTTTCCTCGGCCTTAAAACGGATTCCCTTGGGAGGGTAAACAATCAATTTACCACCGGATAATCCTTTTCCGAAGTAGTCATTGCTGTCACCGACAAGCTCTAATGTAAGACCATTTGGAATAAATGCTCCAAAGCTCTGTCCACCGGCTCCTGTACACTGTACAGTAAATGTATCATCTTCCAGCGTATTATAGTATTTCTTTGTAATTTCAGAACCAAAGATTGTACCAAAGGAACGGTCTGTATTTCCAACATCGATAGAAATGCTTCTCTTCTGCTTTTTATCAAGTGCTGTCTTTAATTTTGTAAGAAGAACTTTTTCATCTAATGTCTTTTCTAATTCAAAGTTGTATTCATTCTTCTTGTTGTAGCAAATTGGATGCTTCTTATCTACATATGGATTATTTAAAATAGCAGATAAATCTAAGTGATATTCTTTTGCTTCTGGAAGTTCTTTCAGAAGGTCTGTACGTCCTACCAACTCATCGACAGTACGAACACCAAGTTTAGCCATGTATTCACGCATTTCCTGTGCAACGAACTTCATGTAGTTTACAACGTATTCCGGTTTACCTTTGAAACGTTTTCTAAGTTCCGGATTCTGTGTTGCAATACCTACTGGACAGGTATCTAAGTTACAAACTCTCATCATAACGCAGCCCATTGTAATCAGTGGACCAGTAGCAAATCCAAATTCTTCTGCTCCAAGTGCTGCTGCCATTGCTACGTCACGTCCACTCATAAGCTTACCATCTGTCTCGATGATAACTTTATTACGAAGGTCATTTTTAATCAATGTCTGGTGTGTCTCAGCAAGTCCCAGCTCCCAAGGAAGTCCAGCATTATGAATGGAAGAATTACGAGGTGCTGCACCTGTACCACCATCATGTCCAGAAATAAGGATTACCTGTGCACCTGCTTTTGCTACACCGGCTGCGACAGTTCCAACTCCTGCTTCGGATACCAGTTTTACAGAAATACGGGCATCTCTGTTTGCATTTTTCAGGTCATAAATTAACTGTGCTAAATCTTCGATACTGTAAATATCGTGATGAGGTGGTGGTGAGATAAGCCCTACACCAGGTGTTGAATGTCTTGTCTTTGCAATCCAAGGATATACCTTTCCTGCTGGTAAATGTCCACCTTCACCAGGTTTTGCTCCCTGTGCCATCTTAATCTGAATTTCCTGTGCACTTACAAGGTAACGGCTTGTTACACCGAAACGACCAGAAGCTACCTGCTTGATTGCAGAACATTTATTCAGTCCATCTGGCCCAACAGTCAGACGTTCTAAATCTTCTCCACCTTCACCAGTATTTGATTTACCATGAATCATATTCATTGCAATTGCCAAAGTCTCATGTGCCTCTTTGGAAATAGAACCATAACTCATAGCACCTGTCTTAAATCGTTTTACGATAGAATCTACAGATTCAACTTCTTCGATAGGAACTCCCTTTGCCGGATATTTGAAATCCATTAATCCACGAAGGCTTACTGGCGAAGTTTCTTTATTAATCATGGATGTATACTGTTTGAACAGGTCGTAATTATTTGTCCATGTTGCTGTCTGTAATGTATGTATTGTCAGTGGATTGTAAAGATGTTCTTCCTTACCACTTCTATATTTATGGTCACCCTCACTGTCAAGGCTTAAATCATTTTTCAGTCCTAACATATCAAATGCTTTGGAGTGATGGTAATCTACATCTTCTGCAATATCTTCAATTGTAATACCTTCTACACGACTTACTGTGTTTGTAAAGTACTCATCTATGACTTTCTTGCTGATACCAACTGCCTCAAAAATCTGAGAACCCTGATAGGACTGCAGTGTGGAAATACCCATCTTAGATGCGATCTTTACGATACCGTGAAGTACTGCATTATTGTAATCATTTACTGCTGCATAGTAATCTTTCTTTAATAAACCATCCTGAATCAGCTTCTTAATACTGAACTGTGCCAGATATGGGTTGATAGCACATGCGCCGTAACCTAACAGTGTTGCAAAATGATGTACTTCTCTTGGCTCACCACTCTCTAAGATAATACTTACAGAAGTACTCTTCTTTGTCTCAATGAGATGATGATGTACAGCAGATACTGCTAACAGAGATGGAATTGCCACATGGTTCTCATCAACACCTCTATCTGTCAAAATAACAACATTTGCACCATTTTTATGCGCCTGGTCAACAGCAACATATAAATGATTGATAGCCTTATCAAGCGGTGTTCCTTTGTAATAAGTAATCGGCACATCTTTTACATTGATATTCTTTACTTTTGCATAACGAATCTTTAATAAGTCTGTATTTGTTAAAATAGGGTTGTGAATCTTTAATACATGGCAGTTTTCTGCCTTTTCTTCCAACACATTTCCCTCTCCGCCAACATAGATGGAAGTAGATGTAACGATTTCCTCACGAATTGCATCGATAGGAGGGTTTGTTACCTGTGCAAAAAGCTGTTTAAAGTAATTAAATAATGGGTGATGCTTTTTAGAAAGCACTGCTAATGGAGTATCAACACCCATCGCTCCGATTGCTTCACTTCCGTTTAATGCCATCGGTAAAACAGAATCTTTTACTTCTTCATAAGAGTAACCAAATGCCTTCATCAAACGGTTGCTCTCTTCATATGTGTATTCTTCTACTGCAACGTTCGGAATTTTTAAGTCTTTTAAGAATACAAGGTTATCGGATAACCATTCACCATAAGGCTGGTTCTTTACATAAGAATCTTTTAAAATTTCATCGTCAATTAACTCACCTTTTACAGTGTCTACGAGAAGCATTTTTCCTGGATGAAGTCTTTCTTTCTTTACGATATGTGTTGTATCAAAGTCTAACACACCAACTTCAGAAGAAAGAATTAACTGGTCATCGTCTGTAATATAGTAACGGGAAGGTCTAAGACCATTACGGTCAAGTACGGCTCCCATGATATCTCCATCTGTGAAAAGGATAGATGCTGGTCCATCCCAAGGCTCCATCATCGTCGCATAGTACTGATAGAAGTCTCTCTTCTCTCTGCTCATTCCTTCATTATTTTCCCAAGGTTCAGGAATCGTAATCATCATTGCCAGAGGAAGCGGCATTCCACTCATTAAGAGGAATTCTAATGTATTATCTAATCTTGCGGAGTCAGAACCATTCGGGTCAACAACTGGTGTCAGCTTAATCATCTCATCTTTCAGATAATCAGATTCCATATTTTCTTCACGGGCTAACATCTTGTCGGCGTTACCACGGATTGTATTAATCTCACCGTTATGAACAATGTAACGATAAGGATGTGCTTTCTCCCAGCTTGGTACTGTGTTTGTGGAGAAACGGGAATGAACTAATGCGATTGCAGATTCATAATCCTTATCCTGAAGATCATTATAGAATAATCTTAACTGTCCAACTAAGAACATACCTTTATATACGATAGTTCTGCTGCTTAAAGAAACAACATAAGCAGAATCGTTAGACTGCTCAAACACTCGTCTTACAATATAAAGTCTGCGGTCGAAATCAAGTCCTCGTGGAACATCAAACGGTCTCTTTACAAATCCCTGCATAATGCATGGCATACAGTCCGCTGCTTTCTTTCCGAGGATTCCCGGCTGAACCGGAACTTCTCTCCAACCTAAGAAGTTTAAACCTTCTTTTTCAACGATAATCTCAAACATCTTCTTGGCACGGTTTCTCTGTAACTCATCTTGTGGCATAAAGAACATACCAATACCGTAGTCACGTTCCTTACCAATAGAAAAGCCGAGAGTACTACAGGTTTTTTCGAAGAATTTATGGGATATCTGCACTAAGATACCTACTCCGTCCCCTGTTTTACCCTCGGCGTCCTTGCCGGCTCTATGTTCAAGATTTTCAACAATTTTCAAGGCATTCGATACTGTCTCATGACTCTTAAGACCCTTGATGTTTACTACAGCACCAATACCACAGTTATCATGCTCCAGACTTGGATCATATAGACCCTGTCGCACATTGTCCTGATACATGGTCTCACCCTTTCTTGCATCACTATAAAATAGTAAATATTCATCAGTTGTAAATTATATTTTTGTAATTAGTAATCATCAGAAACTTTCAATCAAATCTTATGATTTCATAATCTCATGTTCTTATGATTCTGAAGAAATATCTATAGTCTGAATAAGAATCTATAGTTCTCTGAATAATTACATATTTAAAAAAGTAACAAATTCATTTTCAGAAGCAGTTATATTAACTTCCTGCATTTCTTTTTGTTGTTATTATATTACAACATTTTAAATGGGTTGTAAATATAAACATTAAGATGAGTTGTCTAATAATTTGATTATTCATTTTTAAACAAATTATTTTCTGATTATTTTTCTTATTTAGAAGGATATTGTAGCTAACTTACTCAGTTTTTATTGATTTTTGAAATGTATTGTTCTTATAAAAATACATTTTTGTTTGTGGTTTTAGTTAGTTATGTATCATCATCTTTGGATTTCAAGACAATTCATACAATTATAAATGTAATTTTCAAATAAGAATCCTGCATTTTGTTGATATTGTATGCGAGATAGCTTAAGAAAATTAAGTGAGTAGATTGTTATTCCATGAAGTGAATTATACTCTATCATGCAACGTGATATCTATTTCTGGTAAAGTGTTATAGGAAATTTTTGTCCTTCCAATTCCAATTCTTTTAACTTTCTCTCATCGTCAGGCTTGTACCATTAATTCTTATATAAGTGCTCTGTTCCTTCCCAGGTAACTTAATATAGTATGCTGTAATCTCTGGGTCAATTATCGGAGTACAACTATCAACTATCATATTTGAAATATCATCTACTAATTTAAAAGGATTCTTCTCTCCAATTCCAATGACTTCATTCGTCTTATCTTCAATCCCAATAAAAATTTTACCTCCCGTAGAATTGGAAAAATCAACATCATCCCCAACCAGCCATTACCATCCATCGGTTATTATTTATTATAGCTTATTATAATATAATTTGTATCTTTTTTTCAATAAAGACTGAAAATACTTCAGCATACAAGAAGAAGCCATGCACTAGCATAGCTGGTACACGGCTTCTCCTTTGTATTTTATAAAGTTTTATCTTCTGTAACTAATCTGACTAACCAGCCAAGCTTTATTATTTATAAAGCTCAACGAGTCTCTGCAGATGCTCATAACGAGCTTTCGCAACCTTCTCAGATTCATTGAAGAGTCTTTCAGCTCTTTCTGGGAATGGCTTAATCAGACGAGTGTAACGAGATTCGTTATTCAGGAATTCCTGATATGATCCGTCGCCTTCTTTAGATGTTAATGTGAATGGATTCTTTCCTTCAGCTTTCTTAGCTGGGTCGAAGGAGAAGAGGTTCCAGTAACCAGCCTTAACGGCTTTCTTCATCTCATCCTGGCAGTGGTTCATACCACCCTTAGCGATACCGTGAAGTTCACATGGAGCGTATCCGATAATCAGGGATGGTCCGTTGTAAGCTTCTGCTTCTGCAAGACATTTAACTGCCTGGTTAGGATTAGCACCAAGAGCGATCTGTGCAACGTATACGTATCCGTAGCTCATAGCGATCTCTGCAAGGCTCTTCTTGCTAATTTCTTTACCAGCTGCTGCGAACTGACAAACCTCACCGATGTTAGAAGCTTTAGAAGCCTGTCCACCTGTGTTGGAGTACATCTCAGTATCGAATACCATAACGTTTACGTTCTCGCCGGAAGCTAATACATGGTCTAATCCACCGAAACCGATATCATATGCCCATCCGTCACCACCGAAGATCCATACGGACTTCTTAGCGAGATACTGTTTCTTCTCTAATACTTCTGCTGCATCTGGGCATCCAGCTGCTGCAGCTTTTTCTACCTCAGCGATTAATGCCTGAGCATCAGGTGTATTTTCTTTTGTATTGTCTTTTGTTTCCATGAACTTAGCAAATGCTGCTTTAAATTCATCGGATGCTTTATCGGATGCTGCCATCTTCTCTAATTTAGCGATAGCCTGATCACGTAAAGTCTTCTGTCCAAGATACATACCAAAGCCGTGCTCTGCGTTATCCTCGAATAAGGAGTTAGCCCAAGCTGGTCCCTGTTTGGAATCTTTATTTACTGTATATGGAGCTGTTGCTGCAGGACCACCCCAGATGGATGAACATCCTGTTGCATTGGAGATGTACATATGCTCTCCAAATAACTGAGTAATCAGACGAGCGTAAGATGTCTCTGCACATCCTGCACAAGATCCGGAGAACTCAAGTAATGGCTGATTGAACTGAGATCCCTTAACTGTAGTATCTGCAGGAGCACCTGGTTTTCTTCCAACAGTTGCAACTAAGTAATCGAATACTGGCTGTTCTGCTGCCTGGCTTTCCTGTGGAACCATCTTTAATGCGCCCTTAGCTGCTGCAGGACAAACTGTGATACACTCACCACATCCCATACAGTCTAATGGAGATACGCTCATTGTAAATTTGTATTCGCTTGCCTTTGGCTTTGTATCTGCAACTTTCATGTTGTCAGGAGCTGCCTTAATTTCGTCTTCGCTTACTAAGAAAGGACGAATTGTAGCATGGGAACATACAAATGCACACTGGTTACACTGGATACAAGCTTCTGGATTCCATTCTGGAACAGATACAGCAGTACCACGTTTTTCGTATGCGGAAGCACCAAGTTCGAACTGTCCGTCAGCGTTGTCTACGAATGTAGATACTGGCAGGCTGTCACCATCCATGATTCCGATAGGTTCCATCATTTCCTTAACCATCTTAACTGTCTCTGGACGTCCTGTAAGTTCTTTAGCAGGAGCATCAGCAGCTGGGTTAGACCAGGAAGCTGGAATCTCTACTTTATGAACAGCATCTACACCAGCGTCAATAGCTTTGTAGTTCATCTCTACAACAGCGTCACCCTTCTTACTGTAGGACTTCTTAGCTGCTGCTTTCATGAATTCTACTGCTTCATCGATAGGCATGATGTTCGCTAATTTGAAGAATGCGGACTGTAAGATTGTGTTAGTACGTTTACCCATACCAATCTCGATAGCCTTATCAATAGCGTTGATTGTGTATAACTGAATGTTGTTGTCTGCAATGTACTTCTTAGCTGCTGCAGGCATATGCTGATCTAATTCTTCATCAGACCACTGGCAGTTGATCATGAAGATTCCGCCTGGTTTAACATCCTGAACCATCTTGTAACCTTTAACTACATAAGATGGGTTGTGACATGCTACGAAGTCAGCCTGGTTAATGTAGTATGGGCTTCTGATTGGGTTGTCACCAAAACGAAGGTGAGAAATTGTAATACCACCTGTCTTCTTGGAATCATACTGGAAGTATGCCTGAATGTATTTATCTGTGTGGTCACCGATAATCTTTGTAGAGTTCTTGTTAGCACCTACAGTACCGTCTCCACCAAGACCCCAGAACTTACACTCTACTGTACCAGGAGCAGATGTGATAGGAGCTGGTTTAACTTCTGGTAAGGATAAGTTTGTAACATCATCCACGATACCAATTGTGAAACGGCTCTTTGGAGCGTCTTTTTCAAGTTCTTTATAAATAGCAAATACAGATGAAGGAGGAGTATCTTTAGAACCTAATCCGTAACGTCCTGCTGTAAGAACGATGTCGTTAAGACCTGCTTCTCTAAGAGTTGTAGCAACATCAAGATATAAAGGATCTCCTAATGCTCCAGGCTCTTTTGTACGGTCAAGAACAGCAATCTTCTTAGCTGTCTTAGGAATAACGTCTAATAATGCAGAAGATACCCAAGGACGATATAAACGAACTTTGATTAAACCAACCTTTTCACCTTTTGCTGTTAAGTAATCAATTACTTCTTCTGCTACGTCACAGATAGATCCCATTGCGATGATTACGCGGTCTGCATCTTCTGCACCATAGTAGTTGAATAAATCGTAGTTAGTTCCCAGTTTTTCGTTGATTTTGCCCATGTATTTCTTAACAACAGCTGGTAAAGCTTCGTAAACAGAGTTACAAGCTTCTCTGTGCTGGAAGAAAACATCACCGTTTTCGTGAGAACCACGCATAGCTGGGTGTTCTGGGTTAAGAGCATGCTCACGGAAAGCTTTAACTGCATCCATGTTGCACATTTCTTTTAAGTCTGCATAATCCCATTTTTCGATCTTCTGAATCTCATGAGATGTACGGAAACCATCGAAGAAGTTGATGAATGGAACTTTACCTTCGATTGCAGCAAGATGTGCTACAGGGCTTAAGTCCATAACTTCCTGTGGGTTAGTTTCTGCCAGCATAGCAAATCCTGTCTGACGACATGCATATACGTCACTGTGGTCACCGAAAATGTTCAGAGACTGTGTAGCAACTGTACGTGCAGATACATCAAATACACATGGAAGCTGCTCAGCTGCAATCTTATACATGTTAGGGATCATAAGAAGAAGACCCTGGGATGCTGTAAATGTTGTTGTGATAGCACCAGCTGCAAGAGAACCGTGAACTGTACCTGCTGCACCTGCCTCAGACTGCATCTCACTAACAACTACCTGGTTACCAAAAATATTTTCCTGTCCTGCTGCTGCCCACTGGTCAACGGAATCAGCCATTGGACTAGATGGTGTAATAGGATAGATAGCTGCAACATCTGTATACGCATATGCTACGTGAGCTGCTGCGGTATTTCCATCCATAGACTGTTTTGCTCTAGGCATTGATTATTCCTCCTTGTCAAAAGTTGTGGTTTATTTTAAATTCGACATAATATTATCATTTTTTTGAGGTAATGTAAAGCTTATTCGGAACTGTTCCTTCTAAAATACAAAATCTTGCCCGAAACAGCCTTTTTATGCCAATTTTTCCCCTTGACAACGTATTTTTCCGAGAACAATTTTAGGTTAAAATTGCTATAAAACCAACAGTTTTGTATACAATATACATATGGCTTATTTTAGATTTTTTCTCAATAATTTTTTACTGGAATTTCAGGATTATTTTAGATTAAAATTCTAATATTTTTTCTTCATTTTTTTAATTATTTTATGACATCTCTCTTTGTTTTTACCATTCATTTCCATCTTTTAAAAATTGCAATTTCGTAATTTTACATAATCTAACTGACCAGTGTACTATCCCATTGACTTTCAGTTAAATAACACAGAATGTTTTTACCGACAAGTTGACCGAATGAGACGATGCGCGGCATCAATGAGTGAAGCCAACACGGCTCTATAGGAAAACAGGCACGTTATTTGACAAAATGTTAATGAGACAATTCACGAAAAACGACTTCTTACTCGGAAGTGATGAAAAGGAAATCAAGTGGGAATCCACAGTATTCAACATCAACTCCTCATACTTTCATAAAAATATACCTAAAAAACACAACAGCAATTCCTATACACAAAAAAGGTCCTAGCGCAAAGCAATCCTTTCGCTCCGCACGCTTTGTAATCAGTAGAAAAAATCCATATAATCCTCCTAAAAGTAATCCCGCACAAGCAGCAAATATATTCCACTTTATTCCTAATAACACCCCGCTTGCCGCCATTAGCTTAATATCTCCTCCACCCAGTCCACCTGAACATAAAACTGAAAGGATAAACATCGGGACACTAACCGAAAACACTCCTAAAAAGCAGCTTAAAAATGTAACTTCCTGAAAAACAAGGCTACTCCAGATTCCCGAAATAAGTAAAAGTACATTTAACTGATTCGGAATTATCTTGATTTTAAAATCGATTATAGAAATAACCAGTAAAATACTAACTATGACAATCATTGTAATTATCCTCATATGCTCACCCCTTTATTTCTGCTAATTGCAAGAATTTTTGTTAAATACAACCCTTATAAATTTTATAATTCTAATGCTACAATTATGAAAATCCCCATAACACAATTACCAAGAACTACTGCTTAATTTGTAAATTGTTCTGGCTTATATACTTAACATGATTCAAAAATAATTTTTTAATATTTCTTCCTTTTCTTTATATTCTTCGGGTACCTTATACTTCCATTTAAGTAATTTTATGTCATTTATGTGTTTGTTTTTCCATTTTATACCATTTTCCTTCTAGAGTCAACTATTTATTTACAAAATTAAAAAGAAATTATATACTATTTTCAGGAGGATACAAACGAATATGGTCAAATTAATTGAAACGGTATACAACTTTTTATGGGGAGATCTGCTCACTCTGCCTTTACCTGGCGGTGGAACACTCCCTCTTTCACTTTTAGTCATTTTACTAATCCCTACTGGGATTTATTTTACGATTCGGACAAGATTTCTGCCAATCCGTCTTTTCAAAGATATGGTTGGCGCACTTTTCGAAAAAAAAGACGAAGAACAAAGCGCACTTTCTGTTATTCAGACTTTAATCGTATCTACGGCAACCCGTGTTGGAATGGGCAATCTGGTTGGCGTAGTTGCCGCAATTTCCGCTGGCGGAGCTGGTGCTGTTTTCTGGATGTGGGTTACTGCCCTTATCGGTTCTTCCACCGCTTTCATTGAAGCAACATTATCACAAATTTATAAAGAAAAAGACCCTCTATATGGAGGATATCGAGGCGGACCTGCTTATTACATTCATCGATATTTTGAAGAAAAATCCGGCAAGAAAAAACGTTATGTGCTTCTTTCCATACTTTTTGCCATTTCCGGTCTTATATGCTGGTGCGGTATCAGCCAAGTAGTAAGTAATTCTGTGGCATCCGCATTTAAAAATGCTTTTCACATTCCACCGATTTACACTACAGTGGTTCTTGTAATACTTGCCGCAATTATTGTACTTCGAAAAAATGCAACTGTAAAAGTTTTGGACATTATCGTTCCTATCATGGCCGGACTTTATTTGCTGATTACATTATTTATTATTATCACAAATATTACACAGCTCCCTGGTGTATTTGAACGAATCTTTTCTGAGGCTTTTGGTTTCCGTCAAGTAGCGGCCGGCGGATTCGGTGCAGTCCTTATGAACGGAATCAAACGAGGCCTCTTTTCAAATGAGGCTGGATCTGGCTCCGCCCCTTGTGCAGCCGCAGCCGCTGTTGCAGACAGTCCTGTTAAAGTCGGATTAACACAGTCATTAGGTGTTTTCATCGACACGCTCATGATTTGCAGTTGTACTGCTATGATCATGCTCCTTACTCCAACAAAACTCACCGAAGGACTCGTTGGAATGGATTTATTACAAAAAGCAATGGAATATCATCTCGGCTCATTCGGAGTAATATTCATTGCCGTAACTTTATGGTTATTCAGTTTTTCTACATTTATCGGAATCTTATTTTACGCACGTTCCAATGTAGCCTACCTCTTTGGAGATAACTGGTTCTCACAAACAGCTTACAAGGTTCTTGCTTTAGCAATGCTCTTTGTTGGAGGACTTGCTGCGTATACAATTGTATGGGATTTGGGAGATGTCGGAATTGGATTGATGACAATCTTTAACATCATCATGTTATATCCGTTGTCGAAAAAGGCTCTGAATGCTCTGAAAGAATATGAGAAAAAGAAGTCCTAAACTGTAAGATTTAGATAAACAGACGAGCCCCCGAACCCTAGCATATGCAAAAATGCTTCGCATCACTGCACTCTTAATGCTCACCCGCATTAAGAGTTTGCTCTAAGGCGCATTTTTACATATGCTAGGGTTCGGGGGCTCTGTTTTTCTTAAATCTGCAATTATATTAATTCTATAAACGTAAAAGCTTTCACACTCTGAATTGAACTCTTTCCCAAATCAGATTTCTTGAAATTCTTTTGTAAATCATCTTTACTCATCCGTATCCATCCACATTAAAACTTTTTTACACTTTGGACAATACCATGCACAATGCTCCATATTGTCTGTAGAGATACTATCACACTTTAACTTTGAATATTATTTCTATTTTCTTACTTTTTATGTAGAACATTCTTGCAATCCTCTCTTTTTAACTACAGAAAGCAACAAACGATTACAAAAAATCGCAACTTTCCGGAGAATTCTCAACTCCTCCAACATGAATCCTGATTTTACTCCAGCAACCACAGTCAGCCCGAAAAGAGAGCCTATCCCCTATATTTGTGGCCTCGGAGCAAGGTTTGGATGCGAGCGCTTAAGCGAACATTCAAACCGCCGCGACTAAAGTCACAAATATAGGGGATAGGCTCTCTTTTCGGGCGTCCGTTTTGCTTTGCAAATCAGGACTCTATTTCTTCTTTGTTTTTTGTTTCGCAGCCGTTGTTGTAGTTTCTGCTGCCGCTTCTGTAGTCGCAGAAGCCGCCTTATGCTCCTCATAAGTTTTACTGAAAATATTGGAGCCATCATTCTTCACTGTATCCATCTGGAAATACAGATAATCATTTTTCTGCGGATTCAATACTCCATCAATCGCCTCTAAGCTTGGACTGCATATTGGGCCAACTGGGAGTCCTTTATACTTGTATGTGTTGTATGGAGAATCCACTTTTAAGTCTTTGTACATTACTCTCGCAATTCCGTACTGTCCCTTTGTTATTGCATATACGGCAGTGGAATCAAACTGAAGCTTCATCTTTTTATCAAGGCGATTCTGAATAACCCCTGCAATAATTGGATATTCTTCTGGAAGCTCTGTTTCTTTCTGTAATAATGATGCACGAATCAAAACTTCCTCTACAGACATACCAAGCTTTTTCGCTTTTTCCTGTCTTGTCTGATCAACCTTTTTATCAAATTCATCAAGTATCTTCGCCACAAGCTGGTCACCAGTAATATCTTTTACCAGATAATAAGTGTCTGGATAAATATATCCCTGTAACTGATAAAATACTTTTTTCTTATCTGGAAGAATATCTTTATATTTTGATGTTGTCGCAGCATTCGTTACTGCGGTAAGGAATTCCTGTGCAGACATAATTCCTTCTTTTTCGAGCTTACTTGCCGTCATCTCAATCGTATATCCTTCTGGAATAGTGAATTTATTCTCTTTTTGTCCGTCCTGCGTTGCCAGTTCTTTAATAACTTTACTCAGGCTCATTCCATCATTTAAATCAAATGTTCCATAGCGAAGCTTTCCTTTATAATCGGAGAAGTATAACTTCAGCAGGAATGCTGCTTCGTAGCGAATGATACCCTTTTTCTTAAGAACCGCACTTACATCCCTTGAAGTACTTCCCTTTTCAATCGTGACTTCAATATCTTTACCCGCTACAGATTTCTCCTGAAAATATTCCTTTCCTATTGGGTAGGATACAACCGCACCTGCCACAAGAATCAAAACTAACAATCCTAATATTGCATTCCTGACAGGATGAGACTTACGTTCTTCCGCCTCCCCTGTAACCTTATAAAAAGATTCTTCAACAGCTTCTGCTTCCTGACTTTCAGCCTTTGCATGTCTGCGCTTTCGTCTGCCTTTTTGTTCTTTTTCATTCTCTTCGTTATCTGGCTTGTCTGAGTCTCCCGATTCTGAATCTGTCTTTTGCACTTTTGATTTAGGTGATGCTTTTTCTACATCTTCTTTCACTTTCTTCTCCACCTTGTTCTCTTTATTTACTAAGGTAGAGTTCTCCTTTGTCTCAATAGAAAGTTTCCTGGAATCCGATTCTTTTTCTTCAAAAGATTCCTCTGTCCCTACATTCTCTATAAAATGAACTTGCAGCTTACCATACAGCTCATCTTTTTCTGTATTCTCTTCCTTTCGCATTGTTTACCTCCAAAACAGATATCCTTTACAATCTTTCTTTTCTTTCGTATGATAAACAAGAATATACAAAAATAAAATGAAAGGTATTCTGTTATGTTTAACTTTTTTATTATTATGGACGAAATCCAGGGAAATAATATTGCCCGGAATTTTTCCTCAGAATATTTTAACTATACCATAAATTTCATAATTTCTAAAGAGTTTCCTGTCTTGACTGATTTCCCAGATTTTTCGCTTATTTTATGTGACCTTGACAAAAACATCGAACTTGCAAACACACACAACCTTCCCATTATCGCATTTTCGCACAAAAATAACAGGCAAGAATCCCTGATGGGGACCCCGTGGCTGATTTTAGATACAGATGGACTCAGTCCATTTTTCTTAAATGAAGTATATTGCAGACATTATAAAAAACCTCTAACCATAATCACCACAAATCGCTGCATCATCCGAGAACTCACCACCAGACAACTCCCTGAACTTCTGCAACTGCAAAAAGAAAATAAAAACAATCCTTCCGGCTGCTTCTTTCCTCAAACTTATACCACATACGCAGAAGCCGAAGAATTTCTTCAAAATTATATAAAAAATCAATATGCATTTTATGGATATGGAATTTATGGAATTTTCAATAAAGAAAAGGAAATCTTTTTAGGAATTGTCGGTTTTTCACCACTTGAAAATGTAATAACTTCAGACACTCTGAACTCAAAAGAAAAAAATCTTAAAATCCCCGAAGATTTTTCTGAACAAAACTTTGAAAAAACTCCCGAAAAATATCTCGAAAACAACTCTAACGAATACTGTGTCGAAATCGGTTACTCTATCCTGAAGAAATGGCGTCAGCAAGGAATCGCCTCAGAAATTCTTCCTCCTCTGATTCACTTCGGCAAGGACTATTTGGGCTTCACAGAAATTGTTACCAGAATAGAGAAAAACAATATTGCCTCCATTCGACTAGCCCAAAAAAATAACTTAAAAATTTGTCGGTTTGAACAAACACCGTTATTTAAGACACTGTAGCCGAATTTTCAGAAGTCTTTAGATAAGAAACATAAAAATATCCTATTTTGTTCCGTTGTGCTAAACGCTCCATTTTGCCCAGTAAAGCAGGAACTTGGGAGAAAGGAGTCCCAAGTTCCTATGGTCAAAATTCCGCAGCACAAAATCACAAAATAGGATATTTTTATGTTTCTTTCTCCTAAATTCTTTGTAAAATCCGGCAAAAAACTTTTGTAACGGCTGTTTTTGCTAACTCCTATAAATTGATAGAAAAGATTAGAGGAGATGAATTAGAGGATTCTCTTTTTGTATGGTTTATTGTATTATAAATCTGTTATATTTTTCTATAACATTGTAATCCTCCAGAACCCCGAATCCTTCAAGTATATTGTCAAAGGCTTCTGCCTAAAATCTCAGGTACTTTCCTTGATTTGTTAGTAATAGATCAGACAGCCGCATTAGAAAATTTTGACCATAGAAACTTCGCATTCGTTACTGCGAAGTTTCTGCTTTACTGGGCAAAATGGAACGTTTAGCGCAACAGCTCAAAATAGGAGATGTTTTAGTCTCTCTGTTCAATATTACTTTTGACAATCCGAGCACAACCTTCTCTACAGCGGCGTCTGTTACCAACTCAACAAATCGGAATTTACTGAATAAACATCGCATCTCCAAAGGAGAAGAAACGATATCTCTCCTTCACTGCCTCCTCATACGCTGCCATAATATGCTCTTTCCCTGCCAATGCAGATACAAGCATTAACAAAGTAGATTCTGGCAAATGGAAGTTCGTGATCAGGCAATCAATTGCCTTAAATTTATAACCTGGATAGATGAAGATTTCTGTATTACCACAGCCCGGATGGATAACCCCATTCTCATCTGCCACAGATTCGAGTGTTCTTGTACTTGTCGTTCCAACTGCAATGATTCTGCCACCCTTTTTCTTAGTGTCATTAATCATTTTCGCTGCGGTTTCTGTTACGTTATAGTATTCAGAATGCATATGGTGTTCGAGTACATTTTCCACTTTTACCGGGCGGAAAGTTCCGAGTCCGACATGGAGTGTCACACGGGCGATATTTACACCCATATCTTCAATCTGTTTTAACAGTTCTTTTGTAAAATGAAGTCCGGCTGTTGGTGCAGCTGCGGAACCTTCATACTTTGCGTAAACGGTCTGATAACGGTTTTTATCCTGTAATTTATGTGTGATATATGGCGGCAGAGGCATCTGTCCGAGGCGGTCTAATACTTCTTCAAAAATTCCTTCATATTCAAAATGTACAAGACGGTTTCCGTCTTCTAATACGTCAACGATTTCTGCTTTCAGCTCTCCATTTCCGAAGACAACTCTTGCACCCGGACGGCATTTCTTACCTGGTTTTACAAGTGTTTCCCAAACATCATTCTCTTTTCTTTTTAATAAAAGAATTTCAATGTGGGCTCCGGTATCCTCTTTTGTTCCGATAAGACGTGCAGGAATAACCTTTGTGTCGTTGATAACCAGACAGTCTCCCGGATGAAGATACTCTGTAATGTCATGGAAAATACGGTGAGTTACCTCACCGCTTTCCTTATTAAGAACCATCAATCTTGATGAAGAACGGTCTTCGAGTGGATCCTGAGCAATCAGTTCCTGCGGAAGATCAAAATTAAAATCACTTGTTTTCATCATGCTCTTAATTCAACTCCCATTTTTTCAAGTTCTTTAAGAATCTTATCTACGATCTTGTTAATCTCAGCAGCTTCTAAGCTTCGTTCTGGAGAACGGAATACAAGGCTGAATGCAACAGATTTATATCCTTCTTCAATCTGAGAACCTTCGTAAACGTCAAATAACTGGATGCTCTCTAATAACTTTCCGCCTTTTTCTTTCATTACTTTTTCAAGGCTTCCTACGAAAACATCTTTTTTCATAACAAGACTTAAGTCTCTGTTTACTGCAGGGTATTTTGCTACGCCTTCGTATCTTCTGTCGAAAGTAGCCTTTTCTGTAACAGTTGGAAGGTCGATTCCTGCTACATATGCTTCACACTTCATGTCGTAGTTTTCGCATACTTCTGGATGTACCTGTCCGATAAATCCGGCATAAGCTCCGCCTACATAAATGAGTGCCTGTCTTCCTGGGTGTAAGAAAGGTTTTTCCTGAGATGGCTCGAAGTCAACTTTGCCGTCAAGACCAAGTTTTAAGAACATTTCCTCAAGAACACCTTTTAACAGGAAGAAGTCACACTCGCCGTACATACCGAGAGTTAAACGCTTTCTTTCGTCTGGAAGTTCTGTTAATGGCAGAGCCTTTGGAAGATATACGTTACCGATTTCGTAGAGACGTACATTTTTATTTCTGTGGTTATAGTTACCTGCTAAAGAAGTTAAAATACCATTTAACTCGATCGTTCTCATGATACTGTAATCTTCTCCAAGTGGGTTTGCGATTACGATTGCCTGACGTAATGGGTCGTTGTCAGCAAGAAGTAATTTATCAAATACTTTAGGACTTTCAAAGGAATAGCACATTCCGCCGCAGAATCCGTTCTGCTCAGCGATGTTCATAACAACATCTTCTACTCTTGCAGCAAATGACTTTTTACCTGCAGTTGCCTCGCCGTGAGGAAGTGTGGTAGGAATGTTATCATATCCAAAGAATCTTGCTACTTCTTCTGCGATATCTGCAGAACATCTTAAATCCTGACGGAAAGATGGGATGAGTAACATATTTGTTTCTTTGTCGTAACCGATTTCAAGACGGTCAAAGTATTCCATCATCTTTTCTTCAGATACATTTGTTCCAAGAAGCTTATTGTATTTTGCTGGCTCGAAAGGAATCTTTACATCTTCTACTGGATTTGGATATACATCTACAACACCACCAACAACTTCACCGGCACCTAATTCTTCTACTAACTGGCAGGCACGGTTGATCGCTTCTAATGCGTTCTCTGGGTCAAGACCTTTTTCAAACTTACCGGAAGCATCTGTTCTAAGACCGATTCTTTTAGAAGAAAGACGGATATTTGTTCCATCAAATGTAGCTGCCTCGAAAAGCATTGTCTGAATATCATCTGTAACCATGGAATTTTCTCCACCCATGATACCGGCAATACCAACAGGACCTTCTGCATCGTTGATCATTAATACATCTTTGTCGAGCTTTCTTTCCTGTCCGTCAAGTGTTGTGTACACATCACCGTCATTCGCACGTTTTACAACGATTTTATGACCTCTGATTTTATCTAAGTCATATGCGTGCATTGGCTGGCCATACTCCTCCATAACGTAGTTTGTGATATCTACGATGTTGTTGATTGGACGAATCCCCATAGCTGCAAGTCTTCTCTGCATCCATTCTGGTGATGGAGCTAACTTGATATTCTTTACAATTCTTGCTGTGTATCTTGGACATAAGTCAGTAGCTTCTACCTCTACAGAGATATAATCTTCTGCTTTTTCACTATTTCCAACTTCTTTTACTTCTGGAGCATAGAATGGCTTTTCAAATGTAGCTGCTGCTTCTCTTGCCATACCAATCATGCTGAAGCAGTCTACACGGTTAGAAGTAATTTCAAATTCTACAACTGCATCACGAAGTCCTAATGCTGCCACAGCATCATCACCTGGTTTTACATCTTTGCTCTCATCAAAAATGTAAATACCGTCTTCTGGTGCTTCTGGATACATATCGCGAGTGCTTCCTAATTCTTCGATAGAACACATCATACCGTAAGAAGGAACTCCACGAAGTTTACCTTTTTTAATCTTAATTCCATTTTCAGGATTTGGACTTCCGTCATGTCCACCCGCAACACGTCCGCCATCTAAAACAACAGGAACCATAGCTCCCTTAAATACATTAGACGCACCTGTTACAATCTGTACTTCCTCATCACCTACATTTACCTGACAGATAACTAATTTATCAGCATCTGGGTGTTTCTCGATTTTTTCAATTCGTCCAACAACGATCTTCTCCAGATTCTTATCAAGGTATACTGCATTTTCTACGTGGGAACCAGACAGAGTCATCTTGTCTACATATTCCTGTACAGTACAATCCAAATCTGGAACATATGCTTTAATCCATGAAATTGGTGTATTCATTTTTGTCTCCTTTTATATCTATAAATTTGAATATATTTTGAATTTATCTTACCGGGATAATTCTAGTTTCTCATCATGCTAACCTTTTTACATTTCATCGAATTAGATTTCTCGGTCTTACTAAAAAATGTTTGAATAATTCTTTCTGTAGATTGCAGGAATGATTTTTCAAACATGCTCTAGAACTGCTTAAGGAATCTAGCATCGTTCTCATATAACAGACGCATATCATCAATCTCGTATTTTAAGAGGGTAACTCTCTCAAGTCCGATTCCAAATGCGAATCCTGAATATACTTCTGGGTCAATTCCGCAGTCACTTAATACCTTAGGATGTACCATTCCACATCCAAGAATCTCAATCCAGCCGCTTCCCTTACACATACGGCATCCTTTTCCACCACATTTAAAGCAGGATACATCTACTTCAGCACTTGGCTCTGTGAATGGGAAATGATGTGGACGGAACTTAACTTTTGTATCTGGCCCGAAAAATTCCTCTGCCCACTGCTGTAATGTTCCCTTTAAGTCAGCAAATGTAATTCCCTTATCTACTACAAGTCCTTCTACCTGATGGAAAGATGGAGAGTGTGTTGCATCTACTTCGTCAGAACGGAATACACGGCCTGGAGCGATAACACGGATTGGCATACGGCCTGTTTCCATGATACGTGCCTGTACCGGTGATGTCTGTGTTCGAAGAAGGATATCTTTTGTGATATAGAATGTATCCTGTTCGTCCTTTGCAGGGTGATTTGCAGGGATATTTAACAGTTCGAAGTTATAGTGGTCATATTCTACTTCAGGACCTTCTACTACTTCGTAACCCATACCGATGAATACTCTTTCAAGGTCATCTAATGCAATTTGGTTCGGATGACGATGTCCAACAGCCACCTTTTTACCTGGTAAAGTTACATCAATAACTTCCTTTTTCATCTTCTCTTCACGAAGTTTCTTCTGGATAGCTGTTCTCTTCTCCTCCATCTTTGCTTCAATGCCGGCACGTGCCTCATTCACCATCTGACCTACCTTTGGTCTGTCTTCTGGTGCAACATCCTTCATTCCTTTTAACAGACTGGATAACTGTCCTTTTTTACCAAGGAAAGCAACTTTAACATCATTAAGCTTGTCAATGCCTGCTGCATCTTCAATTGCAGCAAGTGCCTGCTGACGAATCTGCTCGATTTTCTCTTTCATGATAAACTCCTTTATTTTTAAATTAATTTACTTTGGTAAAATGATGATAACGTTTTTTTATTAAACTTATAACTATCAGAAATTTTTAATAGGGTCCCTTTATTTTAAATAAATCTGTAAAATTATATCCCTGCTTTAATAATCTTTATCTGGCAGTTTTTATATTATAAAAAATAAAAAAGTCCCTTTTTAACCGAAATTAAAAAGGGACGAATAAATCCGCGATACCACCCTGATTCCTGAATATACTAAATGTTATTCAGGCTCTCATTCACGCGTAACGTGCGCATACGACATTCCTTACCTGATTACGAATCAGTCTCCGAAATGCAGCTCCAGTGTGGAAATTCGAAATATAACGGAGCCTCGGAGAACTTCCAGCCGATGATTCTCCTTCTCTAACGGTACATCATACTTCTACTGTGGGCAAAAGCCCCACTTTCAACGCTTTTTCAATGAATAACATTGTAACGCAGGGAAAAATTAATGTCAAGGGCTATCCTGAATTTCTCTCTAACATTAATCAAATTCAAGGACACTTAAAGCATGTTTAAAAATATTCTGGCGGAAAATCTGCTACAAAAACAAGTACGAGAAAGACTTCAATAGTATATTAATCCCATGCAATCCGACCTTCCATCATCAAAAGCTGTTGACCCATTCTTGAAAACTCTCCAAGTACAGTCTTTCTTCCCTCGGCTGTCTTGTACCAAGCCTCTTTGGAAATACCATCTACAACTACCGGATGCACTAGTATCTTTACCTCTGGAAAAACCATTGAATAATAAAGATACGACCGTCTGGAATGATGTGCCTTGCAGCAAAGGATTGCCTTCTTCAAATGAATCCCCTCCTGCTCAAGTAAGACTTTTGTTTTTTCTGCATTCTCTAATGTATAGGTTGCCTCACATTCCTTTAAAACGTCAGAAGCCGGAACGCCATTCTGTACCAGGACTGCCTCTAGGAAATCTGCCTCACAGGCAAAGTCTGTTCCGTATTTTTGTCCTTCCTCTGAGACACCTTGAAAACTTCCCTGTACTTTGGTATAGCCGCCTGACGGCAATAACAGCGGCGCATATCCATCTTTATAAAGCCTTGCCGCTTCCTCCGTATGTTCTGGTCTGGCACAACCCGGAATAAATATCGCATCGGCTTTTTCGAGTTTGTCTTCTAAAAATATATAATCCGTAATTTCCTGAATTTGTTTTTTATCTAAATGATACATTTTTCTACCTTCTATTCTCTACTCCTCAGACTTTTGTTCCTTTCCCATCTTGCTTTTTGCTGCTTCCTTTTTATTCTTCTTTCTGTCTGCTCTCTCATCCTTCGACTTCTGACGCATCTTCTCCGTCTGTGCTCTTTGCTGCTTACGCCAGTTCGGACGAAGCGTTCGGATAAGTAAATGGTAATTATCCTTATTTTCGAAGAAATAATTAACCTCCGCACCATAAAAAACCATCGACATACAAAAATACAGCCATAAAAGTAAAATCATAATTCCAGCCATACTTCCATAAATGTAAGAGAAATTCGTAAAGTTATCCATATAAATAGAGCAGCCTACAGAAACCGCTACCCAGCCAAGTGTTGCAATCAATGCTCCTGGAAACTGTTTCCGAAAACTTGACACTCTATTTGGAATCCATTTATAAATTATCATAAATAACAGTGTGAGAAATATCAGAGAAAATACAATTCTTTTATGCATAAAATATCCAAGTATTGGAACTACAAAAGGAAATCTCCTGCGAACATAGCTGTATAAACTATTTCCAAATACCCATATTACAAGCATGACGCTTATCATAAGTGCAAATAGTAATGTATACCCCAGACTAAAAAGACGTATCATAAAGTAATTTCTATTCTCATCAATATCATACACAGAATTCAATCCAATAACAATAGAATAAACCCCACGCGAAGCAGACCACAATGCTGCAACGATAGAAATCGCCGATACTGTAGTTCCCGTCTTTCGATAAATTTCATTTACAATACTTTTAATCAATGACCCTTCTTCAAAAGAAATCATTCTTGTCAGTATCACTATGATGTCATCTTTTGAAAAAGGAATGTATCTGGTTAAGGTCAGCAGGAATATCATAAACGGAAAAATAGAAAGGAGTATAAAAAAGGCGGACATCGCCCCAAATGCTCCCACATGATCATCACTGCATTTTTTCAAAAAATCCATAACCAGTTCGTATAAATCTTTAACCCTCTTTCTTGCTGGCATACTTTCTCCTCTTTATACTTTTACTTCATACCTTGTATAGCTGCTGATTCACAACGTAACTAATTTATCCCACAACCTTTTCATGGATTTAAGTCATGCTCACAGCTATAATCATAAAAAGAAAAGCCGCCTCATTCTCATGAGACGGCTATAAAGCATACACCCAAAATGCCGTAGCCTGCGATTTTGAGTCCTAGCCAAAGCCAGGTGGGTAACTTCAATTGAACTTCTGACGTCCTCTCAAAAGGGGGAGGCTTGCCATCGCTTCAACAATTTTAGTTTCCCAAGTTCAAAAATGTAGGTTCAAAATAGCAGGGGGTCTCGAACATCCCAGGCTAGTATATACATACTATAACGTAATTGCTCTTAAATTTCAAGATTAAATTATCGACTTTATTGGATAATATTCCCATTTTGTTTTAGTGTACCATGTTATTGGTGCTTAATTTAATTTTGTCGAAGCAATTTGTTCTTCACAATCAAAATATGCAACATGATAACGGCTACATTGTTTAATCCAGATACAGCCTTCCATCCCTCACATGATAATCACGGTTTTTATGACAGAGTAACGTATGTTTCATATAATGAAGAAGATATTCCTCTCCTTTCATATCTAACATCGTAAGAAGATATCTTGCCAGATAATCTGTCTCATCATCTATAAGCATCATATGCCTTCCATTTAAATAGTATGCCAAAGCACTACCATCATTATACTGTTCTTTTAAATAATTTTTACTGGCACTGATACGATCTATTACCATCTCTGCCACATACTTTTTAGGCATCTTCATTCCCACAAGCTTTCCGCCTGGATTAATACTGTAATCAATCCAATATTCAAAATGATGAAGATTTCTTCCTTTATGATGAAGCCATCCTCTTGAACAATTCTTCAATTCCTTTTCCCTGTTAATCGGACTTCGGTCTCCCTGATAATAAATAATTCCCGGAATAAATTCTATCGGTGTATATTTAGACAAATCATGCAGGAGTCCCTGCTTATAAAGCCCCACTCTAAAACAAGTTTTCATTACCAGCATCTTATGATGGGTAATCGTACAAAAATGTCCTTTTAAATTTTTAAATATTTTCATTTCTTCCCCTGCTCTTCTTCAAAATTCACTGCATCTCTTACCAGATATATCGGTCTTTTTCTTACCTCTCCCAAAATAATTGATAAGTATTCTCCAATAATTCCAAGTAAAAAGAACAATACAGTAAACATAAAACAAAGTACAACAATAATTGTTGTATATCCTCCCGGTGCTCCAACATGAACCTTCATGTAAATAGAATAAATAATAAGAATCAGACATGCAATACCCGCAAATGTACCACATACTGAAGCTATTTGTAATGGAAGATCTGAATAGCTAAGCATAGCCTGAACGGAAAACTTGAATAAGCTTCTTATACTGTACTTACTCTCTCCTGCCACTCGGTCATGTGCCTCATATTCTAATGTAGTTTTCTTAAATCCGATACTTTGCACATAAGCACGGAGGAAACGGGAACTCTCCCGAAAATGTTTTTTCAAAACTTCTACTGGCTTTCTTGTAACAGCAAAGAAATCTGAAGCGTTTTCCTCAAAATGAGTATCTGATATTTTATTCAACAACTTATAAAAAAGTTCGGAAGTAACATTTTTTATTAATCCTGCACTCTTATTCGCTGTCCTCACCATACTTATAACTTCATATCCCTGATTAAATGTATCCAGAATCTGTGGAATACATTCCACTGGATGCTGCAAATCTGCATCCATACAAATAACTCCATCACCAGAACTATAATCAATTCCCGCTATCATCGCTGCCTCATGTCCATAATTTCTGGAAAAATGAATAACCTTAACTTTATGTGAATCCATAGCCAAACGATCTAAAATAGCAGGAGAAGCGTCTTTACTCCCATCATTTACAAAAATCAACTCATAATCGCTATCTAAAGATTGTACTACCGGATAAATTGCCTGATAAAATTTATCCAAAACTGCTTCTTCATTATAGACGGATACTACAATCGATAGCTTTTTAATTATCTCCATAATTGTCCTTTCCTTTTATATTACTTTTATTCATAATATCATTTCAGAAAAAACTTCGCAACTAGAGCGTGTTTGTTTAATATATTTTCTCCTTATTTTACTTTACAAAGTGATTATTTCATGCTAAACTCGATTAGATACGACAGTTCATTTGTACCATCCTGTCGATAAACAAAACCAGGACAGCATTTTATTTTAACCGGAAAGATTTGACAATAGACGATTTGACAGATGCTGTGTATTTGCAGCATTTTTTTTATTGCTTTCGGATTTTTATTCAAACTTTTTGCATATTTTTTCAAATTATTAATTTTATAGGAGGCCTTTCATGTATATTTTAGAAACAGAGCAGTCCTTCGATTCCGCCCATTTTTTAAGCGGTTATGAGGGCAAATGCAGTAACCTCCATGGACATCGATGGAGAGTCGTAGCACGTATTGCCATGGATGAATTAAATAAAGAAGGACAAACCAGAGATATGGTTATTGACTTTGGAGATTTTAAGAACGCTCTTAAAAAGCTCACTGATGCTTTAGATCATTCTTTTATTTTTGAAACAGGTTCTTTAAAACAGACAACCGTAACCGCTCTCAAAGACGAGGGATTTTTATTACATGAAGTACCTTTTCGTCCAACTGCTGAACAGTTCTCCCGCTATTTTTATGAACAGCTAAAAGGACTTAATTTCCCTGTATATGATATTTCCGTATACGAAACACCGACAAACTGTTCCACTTACAGGGAGGCATCTTTATGATAACCTATCCTGTAGTTGAAAAGTTTGTCAGCATCAACGGTGAGGGTCAAAAGGCTGGAGAAATTGCAGCATTTATCCGAATGAAAGGCTGTAATCTTTCCTGTAATTATTGTGATACTTCCTGGGCAAATACAAAAAACTGTCCTTGCGATTTTTTATCTGCCGAAGAATTAATTACCTGGCTTAAAAAACATTCTGTAGGAAATGTTACTCTAACCGGAGGAGAACCATTATTGACAGAGGAAATCTCCTTTTTAATCGAGG
Source organism: uncultured Anaerobutyricum sp. (assembly GCF_934307085.1). Classification (GTDB taxonomy): domain Bacteria; phylum Bacillota; class Clostridia; order Lachnospirales; family Lachnospiraceae; genus Anaerobutyricum. Next base: position 55,675 of record NZ_CAKRCF010000006.1, on the reverse strand, counting down.
CTCTCGGCAGTTGTGGCTTTTCCGTTGAAATCGAAACAAATGGAAGTGTTGCTCTTGACGCTTTCCATATGCTCTCACACCGCCCGGCTTTTACAATGGACTATAAATGTCCGGATAGCGGCATGGAAAATGCAATGAACACAAATAATTTTTCTTTACTCATTCCAAAAGATACCGTAAAATTTGTTGTCAGTAGCATTGCTGATTTAGAAAAAGCAAGAAAAATTTGTATACAATATAAGATTGCCGAACATTGCCCAATTTTTTTAAGTCCGGTATTTGGAAGAATTGAGCCAAAAGAAATTGTAGAATATATGATAGAACATCATTGGAATGAAGCTCGTCTCCAGCTCCAGATGCATAAGTTTATCTGGCCGCCGGAACAGCGCGGAGTATAAAAGGAGGAAAAAATATGGCTATAGATAAAAATGCCATTCGTGAACATGTCAGAGGTATTCTTGCCGCTCTTGGTGATGACCCTGATCGTGAAGGATTAAAAGATACACCTGACCGTGTAGCTCGTATGTATGAAGAAGTTTTTGAAGGAATGAATTATACCAACCACGAAATCGCCATGATGTTTAATAAATCCTTTAAAGACGATTTATGTGTTGGATCTGACAAGAAGGATATTGTTTTAGTTCGGGATATCCCTATTTTCAGTTACTGTGAACATCATATTGCCCTTATGTACGATATGTCTGTTTCCGTAGCATACATTCCAAAAGAAAAGGTTCTTGGATTAAGTAAAATTGCAAGAATCTGCGATATGGCTTCCAAACGTCTTCAGCTTCAGGAAAGAATTGGCTCTGATATTGCAGAAATCATGTGTGAGGCTGCCGACACAGATGACGTTGCCGTAATCATACATGGAACTCATAGTTGCATGACTGCAAGAGGCATTAAAAAAGAAGCGGCGTCTACTGTAACGACTACATTCCGCGGTCGCTTTGAGACAGATTCTTCGATTCAGAATCAGCTTACGATGATGCTTCACGCATAATATAAGAATATGCTTTTCTAAATGTAATATTTTATAACATTTTTTATACTGCATTTAGAACCAGCTTTATCCTATTATATTATCAAAATGTAAAAATTCATATTCAAATTTATCTATATAACAAATATAGATTTACCATAACACACGAAAGAAGGAATCATTCATGCAGGAACTCAAAAATAAAGAAGCCGCTGTTGTTGTTTTCAGCGGCGGACAGGATAGTACTACTTGCCTTTTCTGGGCATTAAAATGCTACAAAAAAGTAATCGCTTTATCCTTTGATTATCATCAAAAACATGTAAAAGAATTGGAATGTGCAAAGAAAATCTGCCGTGACTATGGAGTGGAACACCATATCATGGACATGAGTCTTTTAAATCAGCTCGCTCCAAACTCTCTCACGCGAGTAGATATTAAGGTAGATGAAAGTGCACCTGAAGAAGGTACACCAAATAGCTTTGTTGATGGAAGAAACCTTCTTTTCCTCTCCTATGCTGCAGTATTTGCAAAGCAGAGAGGTATCACCGACATTATCACTGGTGTATCTCAGAGCGATTTTTCTGGCTATCCAGACTGTCGCGACATTTTTATTAAATCCTTAAATACAACACTTTGTCTTGCTATGGACTACCAGTTTGACATCATCACACCACTTATGTGGCTCGATAAGAAGGAAACATGGGCTTTAGCAGACGAACTTGGTGCATTTGATATTATCAGAAATGAGACACTGACCTGCTATAATGGTATAATCGGTGATGGCTGTGGACATTGCCCTTCATGTAAGCTTCGTAAAAAAGGTCTGGACGCTTATTTAAATTCTAAGTTATCACAATAAACCAACGCCGCTGTAAATTTTTCTACAGCGGCGTCTGTTTATCTCTATAAATTTATTCCTCTAAATTTTCCGAAAGTATCTCCTTCATCGCTGCCAGGGCTTCTTCTTCATCTGGTCCATTGCAAACACACTGTACAATATCCCCGTGTCTAAAAGTTCCACTAATTAGATTAATAATACTCTTTGCATTCACATCCATGTAATCCGTCTTAAAATGAATCTGACAATCATAACGGTCTGCCAAATTAGCAATTTTATTCGCTGGTCCCAGATGGATTCCCTGCTCATTTGTAATAGTCAGCTCCGCTTGTACCATATGTCCTTATTCCTCCTCTATACTTATACATATATTTTATTTAACTCTTCTCCCCTTCTCAACTAAGAGAAAAGCTATTCTTATTAATCTTATCTTACCACATTTATATGCTGGATTCAATTATCAACAAAACAGCAATTCTATTTTAAATCAGACAAAAAAAACAAAAAATCCCCACATGACCAAGCTACGTAGAGATCATATAGAGATTTTTGTTTACAATTAAAAATATTCTTTTAGTATCAATATTGTTTCTCCAGGGTTTAGAGGAAGTTCTACACGTACAACTTTGGGATGGTTCCTGTATGTTTTTCGAACCATATCCCTAATTGCTGTTCCTCCTCTGTATCCGTGGATTACTTTTATCTGATAAACATTCTTTTTCGCTTTTTTAAGTTGGCTATCGATATACGTCTTAGCCTGCATTCTGTTCATATCATGAACATCAAGCTCAATCACTCCCGCTGGTATCATAAATCTTATCAGTCTTTAATCGCAGTTACTTCTACTTCAATTAAAAGATTTTTTGGAAGTCTTGCTACTTCTACACAGGAACGTGCTGGAAATGCACCTGTAAAATAAGTAGCATAGATTTCATTTACTTTTGCAAAATCGTCCATATTTTTAATAAATACAGTTGTCTTGATTGCCTGATCTAAGCTGCTACCAGCATCTGCAAGAAGTCCTTTTAAATTCTCAAATACCTGTGTAGTCTGTTCTTCGATTGTTGCTCCAACTTCACCTGTCGCCGGATTCACACCGATAACTCCAGATGTGTACACAATACCATTGTATTCAATTGCCTGTGAATAAGGTCCGATTGCTGCTGGTGATTTTTCTGATACGATAACTTTCTTTTCCATGATGTTCTTCCTTTCCGTTTTATCCTGTATAACAATCATAATTAAAATTTTACTAGATGCTATACTGTTCCATCGTAAATTTCTATTGTAAATCAAATGGATTCACATATGACCTTCACAACAACGATGTTGTTCCTTAATCGACAACAAACTGCTGTCCTGGTGCAGTGATATTTATAATCTGCCCTGTAAGAAACTTTCTGTCTGCATCTTTTTTATACTGTTCAATAATATCATATTGTTCCCAACAATGCATTGGAAAAATAAAATGTGCTCTTACATTTTTTATAAAATAATCCATCCCAAGACTTCCTGATTGTTCCTGCCTTGGATCAAGAACAACAAAAGCATAGTCTATATTTTCTCTTTTCAGATACTCTATCTCTGCCTTATAATCTTTCTCTCTTCTTAAATTATCCTCTTCTGGATCACCTGGCCAATCCCACCAATGAAGGTCACCTGCATGATAAATCTCCTTGCCCTCTGTCTTTACCAGGAATGCAACACCCTCATCCGTGGAAGTTAAAGTGGACACAGTACAATCGTCAATTACCTTTTCTTCATGTGGGTTCATAAAAATAACATTCTCTGCCTTTTTCCAGAAACTACTTGTCTTTTTAATATCATAGGACAGCACATACACTACCTTACGACATTTATTTTCCAATTTAAAAATATCTTTTGTATAGTGATCATGATGTACGTGACTAGAAAAAATATAAAGTTCTTTATCATACTGAAGTTCTGGAAGCTTCCCCTGCCAATAATCAAATAATAAATAACTATTCTCTGTCTCTACAAGGAATCCACTATGCTTAACATACGTTACTGTGAAATTACTCATCTATTTACCTCCAAAATTCTTTCTTTTAAATCAGTATAAAATACATCATTCTTCAACATATCAATCTCATATTTATATGGAGCATATACTCGCTTTTTCGTCTGGGGATTTGGTATATATGGTGTCTCCAAAATTTTCGGCACTGCTTCAAAATCTTTGTTGTATACAATATTTCTCAGACAGTCATATCCAATCTCTCCAAATCCAATATTTTCATGCCTGTCCTTATGTGACCCCTGCGGATTCTTACTATCATTAATATGAAAAACCGCAATCTGGTCTTTTCCAACAATTTTATCAAACTTCTCCATAACACTTTCGAAATCCTCTTTCACATCATATCCTGCATCACTTGTATGGCATGTATCAAAACAGACTCTTAATCGTTCATTATGCACTACCCCATCATAAATGGCTGCAATCTCCTCGAAATTTCTTCCAATTTCTGTCCCCTTGCCAGCCATCGTCTCCAACGCAATATTCACAGTTCCATCTTTATCTTGCGACAGCACTTCATTTAGTCCTTTAATAATCTGCTCAATCCCTGCAGCCGCTCCTGCACCAACATGAGCACCGGGATGCAGTACCAATATCTTACATCTCAATGCCTGCGTCCTCTCCAGTTCTAACTGTAGAAACTCCATCGCCAGTTCAAATGTTTCTGGCTTTACTGTATTCGCAAGATTAATGATATACGGTGCATGGACAACAAACTCATCTATCCCGTTTTCTTCCATCAACACCCATCCTTCTTCTATCCGCAGCTCTTCTATCGGCTTTCTGCGAGTATTCTGTGGCGCACCAGTGTAAATCATAAATGTATTTGCATTATAAGAAAGTGCCTCTTTAACGGAGCCAAGAAACATCTCTTTTCCACTCATACCAACGTGGCAACCTAACTTTATCATAAATAATCTCCATATCTTTTATTTGCACCTTAAATGATAACAAACACCTAATATATAAGCAAGAGAATTCTTATTTTCTTGACAAAGCTCTATAATACGTGTTATTTTTCAATAGTTGAATAGCCATTCACTTGTTTATAATCTATACTTTTTAGCTGGAGGTTTTTATGTATACAGAAGCTTATAAAAAATTAGAACGTAGTTTAACAGACAATATCGCAGAAGCACAGGCGAAATTAGGATACAGCAAAAACACAATGCAGTTTTATTATCCACTTCGCACTTTAAATCATTTTTTCAACAGTGAGTGGGAAGCTGACGAGATAAATAAAGCATTACAGGGATTTGCTGATTTTGTTGCCCCTAGATTCGGAGAAACTAAGATTAAATATAAAGAGCATCGATTCTGCTTTTATTTAAGCGAAGATGCCCCTACCTATGTCCATGAACATAAAGAAAGAAACGAATTTATTTTTGAACTGATTCAGTTATTATTAAAACCAGCTACTTCCCTTGAAACAGTCACTTCTTTCTTTAAAGAATGGGATGACAATTGTGTTATTAAAGAAGTCAACAATGATGAGTTTGATATACTAATTACATTCACTGACAGAGATGACCCATATTATTATTGCTTTAAAGACGAAGAACTCCAAATTGTATATCATAGATTCTTACCAGAAGATTATGAAGATTTTGGATTTTAATCTACCAGACAGTCCACAAACTAAAACAAGCTATATTTATGGTCTCGAATCAAGTGTTAAATATAATCATTCAACACATCATGAGCAAAGTCACAGATACAGCTTATTTTGATTGCAAAAACCGTCTATTTTAGAATAAAACCAGAAGCTCCCCCACCTCTCAGTGGGGGAGCTTCCTTTATTATGTAACTAAATGGCTAATTCTTATTAATCTCAGATTCTAACTAATCTTCTTTTGCCCATCCGTAGGAACATTTAACAGCTTTCTTCCAGCCTTTAAGTAATTTCTGACGCTTGTCATCATCCATCTGAGGGTCGAATACCTTATCGATAGCCCAGTTAGCGATAACGTCTTCTTTGCTGTTCCAATATCCAACTGCAAGACCTGCAAGATATGCAGCACCCATAGCTGTTGTTTCAACACACTGTGGACGGTGTACAGGAGCGTCAATGATATCTGCCTGGAACTGCATTAAGAAGTCATTCTTACAAGCTCCACCATCAACCTTAAGAGCTGCTAACTTAACGCCTGCGTCAGCCTGCATAGCTTCAAGGATATCATATGTCTGATATGCAAGGGATTCTACTGTAGCACGAATGATGTGAGCCTTGTTACATCCACGTGTAAGACCTACGATACATCCACGAGCGTACTGATCCCAATGAGGAGCTCCAAGTCCTGTAAATGCAGGAACTACGTAACATCCGTTAGTATCTGGAACTTTATTACAGAAGAATTCAGAATCTGGAGCTGCGTCTACGATCTTAACTTCGTCACGTAACCACTGAATAGCTGCACCTGCTACGAATACAGAACCTTCTAATGCGTAGTTAACTTCGCCGTCGAGTCCCCATGCGATAGTAGTTACAAGACCATTCTCAGATAATTTAACTTCTTTACCGATATTCATTAACATGAAAGTACCAGTTCCATATGTATTCTTAGCTTCACCAGGATTGAAACATGTCTGTCCAAATAAAGCTGCCTGCTGATCACCTGCTGCTCCAGCGATAGGAATTCTTCCCTGGAAGAGGCTCTCATCTGTCATACCATAAATTTCACTTGATGGCTTAGGTGTAGGAAGCATTGATTTAGGAATATCTAATTCTGCTAAAATCTCATCATCCCACTGAAGAGTATTGATATTAAATAACATTGTTCTTGCTGCGTTAGAGTAGTCTGTTACATGAATCTTTCTTCCTGATAAGTTGTAGATTAACCATGTATCAACTGTACCAAACATTAACTCGCCTTTTTCAGCTCTTTCTCTTGCTCCAGGTACATTTTCAAGAATCCAGTGAATCTTTGTTCCTGAGAAGTAAGCATCGATAACAAGACCTGTTTTTTCTCTGATTTTATCTACTAATCCTCTTTCTTTTAAGGAATCGCAGTATTCGGATGTACGACGGCACTGCCAAACGATTGCATGATAGATTGGCATTCCTGTCTCTCTATCCCAAACGATAGTTGTCTCACGCTGGTTAGTAATACCGATACCAGCAATGTCTGCTGCTGTAACACCAAGCTTCTCCATAGCCTGACGTGCAACGGATAACTGAGTATGCCAGATTTCTTTTGCATCATGTTCTACCCAACCTGGCTGTGGATAATACTGTGTAAATTCTTCCTGCGCTACACTACAGATTTCACCTTTTTCATTAAATAAGATACAACGGTTACTAGTTGTTCCTGCGTCTAACGCCATCATGTACTTAGCCATAAGTAAACCCTCCTTAAAATAATTCATTACGTTCTGGTCAAGCCCAATACCTTCCTGACCTCTGTTCTTATATTAACATAATTTCTGTGCGGTGTATTTAGACAATTCGCTTTTTTTGTATGTTTCTATCGTCTTTTTGCATGATAATGTACGTCAAAATTTGCAGTTTTTAAAGCATATTAGATAATTATTTTTTTAACAAATTATTTCTAATGGTTGTTTTGTCCATTTTATTGAAGTATTTTCATCTAATAATACTGCATTTTGTATGAAGCTTTTTTCTATCGCTTCTCATAATATAAGAATCAGGTAGGTAACAGACGCAATTCATTCTCCACCTTGGAAACAGAAGTTTTCTTCAGTCCCTACATATATTCTCTCTGTCGCATTGTCTCATACATTAAAATTGTTGCAGACACTGCCGCATTTAAAGATTCCACTTTTCCTTTCATCGGGATTTTTATCTTATAATCGGCTAAAGCGGTTATCTCATCAGTAAGACCATTTCCTTCATTTCCAATAAGAAATGCACTTCCACCCCGATAATCCTGTTTATAGAATACATCTCCCTTTAAATGCCCCGCATATACAGCAACACTATTCTGTTTCAACTGAGAAATTACTTCCGGCAGGCTATCTACGATAACAAAAGGAACGCGAAAAATAGCTCCCATTGTAGAACGTATTACCTTAGGATTATAAATGTCTACGGTATCTCTGTTCATAATAACGCCTGTCACGCCTGCCCCTTCAGCAGTTCTTATGATTGTTCCAAGATTACCAGGATCCTGCAGATTCTCTAACAGAAAAAAGCAGGGATTTTTCTCCTTATTAAGAAGTTCTTCAACACTTGGCTCCTCTCTTCTTACTACAGCGATAACACCCTGTGGAGTTTTTGTATCAGAAAGATGTCTGCATACGTTTTCACTCATGAGTTCATATCGCCATCCTTTGAGTTCTTCTGCATATTTATCCGCGAATTCCTCTGTAAGATAACATTCTGCTATTCTGTCTTTTGGAATTTCAAAAAACATTCTCGGACCTTCTACTAGAAAACAATTCTCTTTTTTTCTTGCTCTGGCACTCTTTTTTAAGTTGATAATATTCTTTACTTTTGCATTTGATGTACTAGAAATCATCTTCCTATTGAATTCCTCCTATATCCCATCATTCTTCTACTGTCAGCTTTTTATTAGCTATTACTTCTTTGCCCTATGTCAATTTCTCTTCATAACAGATAATTTATCTAAGAGTATACCTTCTGTAAAAACCATGACATATGAGCAACGATATCCTCTATTGGCTCTCGAAAATCACTCTCTACCCATTCTAGTACGTACTGAGTAATTCCAATAGTAAGAAAATTAATACAAAAATCTTCTCTCTGTTTTTCGGCAAACTGCAAATTCTCACTTGAGAAACTTATATCAGATATACTCCTTGCAACCAATGGATAGATTGCTCTTTTTAAATATGGAAGTTCCGCATTTGCAAGAATATTTCTTATGACTGCACGATGCTCTTTTAACCATCGTAGAAAACCGCTCATAACATATTCCCAATTTACCTCTTCATATATTCGGCTTTCATATACCAACTCATACTCAAACGCCTTTGACATCAAATCATAAATATTATCAAAATGATAATAAAAAGTTTGCCGGTTTACTCCACATTGACCGGCAAGCTTTTGTATTGTGATTTTTGAAAAGGGGTATTTTTTTAACAGTTCCATGAAGGCAGCACAAAGCATTGTTTCTGTTTTTTGTCTCATATCGTTATTTCCTCAATTCATTAAAATCCACTATTTGTAAGTAACAATTCAGAGCCTTGCAGATTTTTTGAATTGGTTCTAAATTGTTAGCTGTTCTCTTTTAAAGTAATTTTGAGCTTAGTTGTAGCTCCAACAGTAACTCCATCCACATCTTTAACATGAAGTATTACTTCATGACTTCCTGGTTCAAGACCATTAATATCAATCCATGGATCAAAGTCCTCAATATCTAATCCTTTCACAACAGAAGCTGCTCCATCTATTTGAATCGAATAATCATTATTCTTGTCAAAATTTACTTTATAGTTGTTACTGTTGTTCGTCACATTAATATCTTTTTTGGTAAATGAAATCTTATGAGAAACTATTTTCTCTATCGTTGCCTTTACTTTTACATCACTATTCTCATCATTAGCGAGGATTACTTCATCCGGCAAAGCTGTCTGGGTCAAATCAATATCCTTCTCATAGTCTTCAGTAAGTCCCTCAATAGAAATACTATCTAGCGTAATAGAGTCAAGATTTTCCAAAGTATCATCTGGAGCTGCAATTGTAATCTGTTTTGGCTCATAATCAAAAGAAATCAAATGATAGTTTTTCTCCGGCTCTCCAGTATAACTCAACTTCACATCTACCGTTTTTGTTTTCCAGAGTTCTACATAGATTCCTATGGAAGTAGTATCAAATTCAATCTGATTACTGCTAATCTTCTTTCCCTCTTCATCATACAAAACTGGTTTATCCGTCGCTGTAATATCATGAGAACTTCCACCAATATTAACACTTGCACGAATTTCCTTTGCGGACGAGAGTAGATTTTCCGGCCCACTGACTTTGATTAGATTTGGGGTACTTGTCACTCTGCCGACCGCATATCCTTCTGCTGGATTTCCTTTTACCGTAATATTAACAGGAACACTGATTGTTACTACTTCATCCTTTTTTATCTTCATAGTATTCGTTGTTCCAAGCGTAATATCAAGCTGATCAGAGTATTTCTTTGCTGTAACATCAATCGGAACCGCATCTACTTTGGAAAGCTTTGAAAAGTCCGCAATTGCCTGAAAATCAGAAATGCTCATTGAACGTATAATACTGCTCTTTCCTTTTACAGTAATATTTACTTCTTCTCCGTCAAGAATTTCATAAGCATATCCACGATTTGTCAATGCATCCTCATTTGTAACCTTTACTGGAATATTATAAAACTTTTTGGTAACTACAGGATCATTAGTGTTAGCTACAAAAAGCCATATAAGGATTGCTATGACAACGGAAAGTACTTTCATCCACATATTATTTTTCTGACTTTTCATTCCGCAACAAGTCCTTCCATTTTTTTAATACATCTACGTTATTCGTGTCATCAATCTTTAACTGTTTCAGTTTTTCTAGAAGTTCATCCTTTTGTAAATGTTTATACAGCCTTCCATCTTTCGCAAGAGAAACTGCTCCTGTCTCCTCAGAAACAATAATCGTCAAACTGTCTGAAACCTCGCTGATTCCTACAGCTGCTCTATGTCTTGTTCCTAATTCTTTTCCAATATCCATACTGTCAGTAAGTGGAAGATAACAGGTCGCTGATACAATACGATTACCTCTTATAATAACTGCTCCATCATGTAATGGTGTATTGTGCTCAAAAATATTAATAAGCAACTGACTAGTAACGATTCCATCAATAGAAATTCCCGTACGCACATATTCTCCAAGTGCAACGTTTTGCTCAATAACCATAAGTGCACCCGTCTTTACTTCTCCCATTTCATAGGAAGCACGTACAATCTCGTTAATCGTCTTCTCTGTAAGTGCTGACTGTCTTCCTTCATACTCTCCTACTGAAAACAGATTACTGAAAATCTTTTTACGCCCAAGCTGCTCTAATGCCCTTCTGAGTTCCGGCTGGAATATGATAATCGCTGCGGTAATACCTACCCCAAGTGAATTAGAAAGCAACCATGATATTGTATTTAACTGGAATATCGCTGCAAAAAGTGCAAACAGCAATAGCATTATAATACCTTTAAACAAAGTCCATGCCCGTGTAAGCTGTACCCACTTTAGCATCTGGTAGACAATCACGCTGATAATAATAATCTCCAAAATATCGGTAAAACCAATAGATGGCAGTGATAGCCAGTACAAATACTTTTCTATTACTTTGTGAAATTGTCCTATACTTATTAACTGCATAATTTGTTATCCGGCCCTTTCACCTTTTCTCTGCTTCTTTCCCATTCTCATCAAACAGGTCAGATTCCTCTGTTATATCATCAAATAGAATATCATCTACATTTTCACTGGAATTAATATCGGTTACATTCCACTTTTTCTGTGTAACTTTAATCTTCGGAACAGCTTTAACATAATAAAAGTATTCATCATCCTCAAAAGATGCCTTTTCAATTCTAGACACATCACCTATTCCTCTGAAAAAGCGATAAATATAACAACATCCTACACCTAGTATCACTTCTAAAAATATACGCCATATTGTATAATCAAGCTCAAAAATCAACCTTCCAAACAATAATAACAATATCATCGCCACATATCCTGCAAAAATAGCAAATACCCATGCCCTCTCATAGAACAGATGGCATAACAATGTTGTGATAAAAATTATCACACTAAATGTTACTAACAATACAAGCAACTTCTTATCAATCACCATAAGATTGACAATTCTTTGCAGACCCATCCCAAAACTTGAACTGGAAGATGTCGTAATCAAAGTACTTACATCGGTCATGTAGACAGATAAAAAATATAAAATTATTCCTGCTGCTGTCGGTAAAATCGCTCCAAATCCTACTATCATTCCAAGCAATACCGGAAGCAGATATTCCAACTTCAAATAAAATAATATTGCTGTTATCAGAATAATTACTGCATGTTTTCTGTCTACACGTATAAATGCAAGCGAACACATGATAAAGAAAATAATAAATCCCAGAAAAATATCCATGGAAACCTTACATAAATTTATCATAATTAATATAGATACTGCATAATACAAAAATGATATTGGCAGAAACGCCTGCACTGCGGAAATTCCTAAAAATATAAATGATTTATTTATAGATCCATTATACTGAAACATTCCCTGAAACGTGCTTAATGCAAAAAAAGAAAAAAGCAGTTTCAATATTGGAAGAAGCACATCTACATGCTTCTTATAAAAAATTATTATCAACTCTTTCAAATATATTAATTTTGCTATCATAATTATGCTTCGTCCTCTTCTTTTTGAATATATTTTTGTAAACGGTACAAATTATGATCGTACTGTTTTATATTTTCTCTCATCTTCTCGTAAACTCTGTTATAATATCTTCGAGTAAATACAAAATCAATAATAAGAATAAAAACATAAAGGACTATTGCACGAAGCAAATATTTCTTATATGGAAAACTTAATCCCTGTGAGATAATATCTGTATAAATCCCAAAACAATAAAGTAAAATTCCTAGTATATAGGCTAATGTAACCGCAATAATACTCTCTAATTGTTTGATATTTACATATGTTTTTTTCGTATAGCAATTAATTTTCAGGTCGTTTTTACCCGATCCTTCTTCATAAACTGCCAGTTTCGTCATTAGTCTGACTTTTTTCGGATCAATCATAGCTGTTCCTCAATTTCTATATAAAATGTTTCTAATCTTTTTTAGTATAACATGAACTTTCTTCCAATTACAATGATAAATGAGATAAATTCTAATTTGTCGAGCTAAACAGACCCGCTGGTAAAAAATAAGTAGCCGGATTGCCAAAAGTAATACTGAAAAGAGAGACTAAAAAAAGGGATTATTATAAGGTTATATTTTGTGACTTTGTGCTGTGGAGTTTTGACTGTAACCTTGCGAGCTCGTTTTCGAGCAAGGTTGTCCTATCAGGCACAACGGAACAAAATATAACCTTATAATAATCCCTCTTTTAGAAGTCATCGATGCAATCCGGTCACAAACCCCTTCACAACAGCATCTGTTACCAGCTCGACAAATTAGATTTCCTTATTCTCTGGAAATTCCGAGAATTTTGTATCTTGAAAATCCGTCTGGACTTTCTACCTGAACTGTCTCACCGATCTTAGAACCGATCAAAGCTTTTCCTAATGGAGATTCGTTAGAAATAAGACCTTTAAGAATATCTGATTCCGTAGAACCAACGATACGGTATTCAAGTTCTTCATCAAATTCTTCATCGTAGAACTTAACTGTACTTCCAATACTTACTGTATCTTTATCGTAAGCGGACTCATCAATAACTTCTGCATTCTTAATGATTTTCTCAAGTTCTTCGATTCTTGCTTCCATAGAACGCTGCTCATCTTTGGCTGCATCGTACTCTGCATTCTCGGATAAATCACCCTGTTCTCTGGCTTCTTTTATCTTCTGTGCGATTTCTTTTCTTTTAACTACTTTGAGATCCTGCAGCTCATCTTCTAATGCCTGCATTCCCTGACTTGTAAGGATATGTTTTTTTGCTTCCACCATAATCTACACCTTTCTTTTCTGCTTCACTTAAAGCACCATTATAATCCAAAAAATTTTCGTTGTCAACGCATCAGCAGTTCCTTCAATGCGTCAAAAGTCTCTACCTGATTAACTTTGTTGCGAAGAGCTGAGGAACCATGCATCCCTGTGGTATACCATGCTGTGTGCTTTCGCATCTCGCGGATTCCCATTTTTTCACCTTTATACTGGACGCTTAACTGTGCATGACGAAGAAGCATGGAAATCACTTCTTCCTCTGTCGGACGTTCTGGGATTGGCTGCCCGGAAAGTGCTGCTTTCACTTCCCGAAAAATCCACGGATTTCCCTTTGCACCTCTGGCAATCATGATCCCGTCACAGCCGGTATAGTCCCGCATCTTTACAGCATCTTCCCCTTTAAAAATGTCACCGTTACCGATAACCGGAATAGAGACTGCATTTTTCACATCACGAATGATGTCCCAATCCGCCTGTCCTGTATAGTACTGGACTCTTGTCCTTCCATGAATGGCGACTGCCGCTGCACCATTTTCTTCCATAATTTGAGCAAATTCTGGTGCGTTGATGTGATCATCATCAAATCCTTTTCTAAACTTTACAGTAACAGGTAAACTCACTGCTTTAGAAACCTCTTTTACAATTTTTCCGGCAAGTTCCGGATTTAACATTAATGCAGAACCTTCTTTATTATTTACAATCTTAGGTACAGGACATCCCATGTTAATATCAATATAAGAAAATCCCTTATCTTCAATCTTATGAGCCATCGCACCCATTAATTCCGGTTCTGAACCAAAAATCTGTACTCCAATTGGCTTTTCTTCCTCTTCAATCTGCATGAGGGGCAGTGTATTTTTATTTCCATAAAAAAGAGCTTTGGCACTAATCATCTCTGTGACCATGACATCTGCTCCCTGCTCCTTACAGAGAATACGAAACGGCAAGTCTGTAATTCCTGCCATCGGTGCAAGAATCACCGGAAAATTTGTTCCATATATTTCTTTAACGGTCATCATTTAATCCTGCTTCTGCTTATCATAAATAATCTGCAATCCTTTTAAGGTAAGGTTTGCATCATAGTAATTAATAAAACTTGTTTCCTGTGCGATCATTTTTCCAAGACCACCTGTAGCTACTACATTAATCTTTCCTAATCCGCTTTCTTCCTTCATCTTACGAATAATATATTCTGTCTGTCCGATATAACCATAAACAAGACCGCCCTGCATACTCGTTACTGTATCTTTTGCAAGAATATACTGCGGTTTTCTGATTTCGATTTCCGGAAGCTTTGCTGCCTGCTGCCAGAGAGCGTTCGCAGAAGTACGAATTCCTGGAGAAGTTACTCCTCCGACAAATCTTCCATCTCCTGTAACCAAATCATATGTTGTTGCCGTTCCAAAATCAACAACGATAACCGGACCGCCATAAAGCTCATATCCTGCAACAGCGTCCACAATACGGTCTGCTCCTGTTTCTTTTGGATTCGTTGTGGCAATACGGATTCCTGTGCGGATTCCCGGCCCTACAACAATCGGCGTCAGACCAAAATATTTAATAATGGCACTGTTAAAAGAATGCATAACAGCAGGAACAACAGATGCGATAATTACATCTTCCACATCTTTTGTATCATATCCTTTATACTGGAGAGTATTTAATATGAACACACCATATTCATCTGATGTACGGTTAACCTTCGTTCTCATTCGAAAGGTATCACATAGTTTTTTTCCCTGAAAGATTCCTATCGTAAAATCTGTATTTCCAATATCAATTGCTAGTAACATCTTGTCCCTCCTGTAAGAAAAATACTCTGAAATATGTTTCCATATTTTCCAGAAGCTCTCTCTTTTCTGCGCGAAGCTGTTTTATCTTAAGAACACTTCCTATTTCGTCAAAGAAGAAATCATCTTCTTTTGATTCCACAGTAAGATTAAGATTTCCTTTTTCATCAAATTCTAATCTGAGGATTCCCCCTACATCTTCTGTAAAAAGAACACACATAATCTGGAGTTCATCTTTTATCTGCTTTGGAAGTGAATCAAACTCCGGATTAAAGTAAAAAATCTTTTCATAACTGCTTGAACCACATAATATTACTTTATCATCAAACATAATAATGGCCTCCTATACATATCCGTAAATGCCACGGACAGATACCTCTCCAGAAAAAATATGCTCTATATTTCCCTCTGCATCTTGAACGATCAGCTCTCCCCTGTCGTTAATTCCAATAGCTGTACGAATTATTTCCTCACCCTTTTTTATAACCTTTACTTCCCGTCCTACATTCACAAGCTTCTGATTATAACTTTCTAAAAACGGTGATAAATCCTGCTTTTCTAAAAACAGTTTATAATCTCTGAAAAAAGCTGACAAAATTTCTGAAAGCAAAGTAGCCCTCTCTATCGCATGACCACTTTCCTTTTTAAGAGAAGTTGCCATATCCGCAATATCCTCTCTAAATTCCATTCTGTTTACATTAATTCCAATACCAACAACAACATAGGCAATGCTATCTATTTCCATGTTCATTTCTGTCAGAATACCACATACCTTTTTCCGATTAAGCACAATATCATTAGGCCACTTAATCTGACTATTTTGTCCTGTAACCTTATCTATTCCCTCTGCTACTGCTGACGCCGCTACTAAAGTAAGCATCGATACACAATCTAACGGAAGCTCCGGACGCAACAATATTGTGAAAAAAATATCTTCGCCAGCAGGAGACAGCCAATTTCTTCCCCGGCGTCCCTTGCCACTTGTCTGAGTATCTGCAACATAAACACTTCCATCTGCCGCACCCATTTCTCCTCGGCGCTTTGCCTCTTCATTGGTAGAATCAATGCTTTCAAAACAGCAAAGTTCCCCCTGTATAACACCTTCAGGTATACTGGAAAGCAATGCTTCTCTTGTAAGCAAATCAGGACTTTGTAAAAGCCGGTAACCCTTACGGGTTACCGACTCAATCTCATATCCCTCTTTTTTCAGACTGTTCATATATTTCCATACAGCAGTTCTTGAAACTCCCAGCTCATCACAAATACGCTGACCAGAAATAAATCCGTCCTGCTGCTTTAGAAATTCTAATATCTTTTCTTTCATTATTAAACCGTCTTTCTGGATGAACTATCTTCCGAGAGTTGCCACCATTACCGCTTTAATCGTATGCATTCTGTTCTCTGCTTCATCAAATACGACAGAATTTTCAGAACGGAATACCTCATCTTCTACTTCTCTGATATCAAGTCCCAGACGATCCCTCATATCTTTTGCAACACTCGTCTCAAAATCATGATAAGAAGGCAGACAATGCATAAACAGACACTTATCATTGCCTGTATCCTTCATCATTTTAGCTGTAACTTTATATGGAGATAACGCTTTTACACGTACCGGATATAAATCTTCAGACTCACCCATACTTACCCAAATATCTGTATAGATAACATCAGATTCCTTTACATCTTCTGGATCATGGGAAATAGTAATTGTCGCTCCACTTTCCTTAGCAAGTTCCTGTGATACTTCAAGAACCTTAGGATCACAAACTGTCTCTTCTGGGCCTACCGCTTTAAAATCAACACCCATAATCGCACTTCCGTACATCAGAGCATACATTACATTATCAGATAAATCACCTACGAAAGTAAGCTTCATCTCATCTAACTTCTTGTCAATATGTTCTTCCATTGTCAGAAAATCTGCTAAAACCTGTGTAGGGTGGTCTACATCTGTCAGACCATTCCATACAGGAACACCCGAATACTTCTGTAAATCTTCTACGATATCCTGTCCAAATCCACGATACTCAATCGCATCATACATTCTTCCGAAAACCTTAGCCGTATCTTCAATAGATTCCTTTTTATTCATATGAGAATTCGTAAGATAAGTTACATGTGCTCCTTCATCCATCGCTGCAACTTCAAAAGAGCAACGTGTTCTTGTAGAAGATTTATCAAAGAGAAGAACAATATTCTTCCCTTTAAGCTCTTCACCAAGAATACCTTTTTTCTTTTTTGCCTTCAATTCATGTGCTAAATCCAGCATATAACGAATCTCATCTTTATTAAAATCAAGTAAAGTTAAAAAACTGCGTCCTTTTAAATCCATCTTTTATTCCTCCAAATGAAAGCAATTACTGCTTATAATTACTACTTACATAGTAAAAGTATTAACAAAATTTATACTACATGTCAAGAATAATGTCAATATTTCTGCCATTTTAAACTCTAGAGTGTGCTTGAAAAATGCTTTCTGCAAGATGTACGCTACAATTTATGCACAATTTTGCCTGTTCAAACATTCTCTAATGAGTTATATAATTTGCTATGAGGTTATTATCCAACACTTCTTTACAGGTATCTATCAGACTTTGAGCTCTGTCGGAATATTTCTGGCAGAGCTTTTCATTAAGATTCTTATGACTGCCGTCTAAAAGTGACATCAATCGCCCGCTTGCCACTGTTCCATCCTTCCCTATTGTAAAAAGCATATTATCATCACTCGTGATAAATGATCCTTCTCCTACATACGATATCTGTGCGATAAATCCTTCATCTGCATTCAACAAATCGTGTCCAAATACATATGGCTGCTTTGTATCTAAATCCATAAGATTTGCAATTGTAGGCATGATATCGACTTCGCCGCCAACAGTATCTACTATCTTACTTTCGTTTAATCCAGGAATATGAATAATAAATGGAACATTCAACATCTCATCATAATCATATTCTTTTCCGAGAAAGTCCGTCATCTTCCAGTGAACGGATGGTGTTTCTTTATTCATTCCCTGATGATCACCGTAAATAGCTATTACTGTATTATCATACATATCATTTTCTTTAAGATATTCTATTAACTTGCCAAAAGCTTCATCTGTGTATCTGACTGTCTGAAGGTAATTACCAAAAGTACTTCCCACATCACTGTCTTTTAGTTTAAGACTGGCTAAAGACTGGTCAAGTTTATACGGAATATGATTGGTAAGCGTAATCATAAAGCTAAAAAACGGCTGCTTTTTCGTTTTTAAAATATCAACTGCCTGCCGGAACACTTCCTTGTCTGTAATTCCAAATCCAGAAATCTGTGTCTTTTTCAATTCTTCTTCTGAATAATAATGCTCAAATCCCTGATTCTTATATGCCTCGTCTCTATTCCAAAATGTCTTTACATAACCATGAAATGCCATCGCACTGTATCCTTTCTCACGAAACATCCACGGCAACCCATTATATGTATTATCCACATACATTCGGTAGCATTCTCTGATGTCATTCGGATAGAGACTATTTAAAGCAGAAAATTCTGCATCACAAGTATTTCCCACACCTGTTGTTGAATAAAAATGATTAAAATAAATTGTATCCTTTTTCAATAACTTATTCAGATTCGGAGTTAATTCCTGTCCGTTATAAGTCGCTCCTATAACAAAGTTATTAAAGGATTCTGTCTGAATCAATATCAGATTCTTTCCTTTAGCTACTCCTTTATAGGCTGTGCCTGATGACTTTGGCACAATACTTTTCATCTTTTTTTGAATCGCCTTCTCATCAACAGAGCTTCTCTTTAACTTTCCAATAACATTTACTACCACGTCATTCGTGTGATAAGTAAAAAATTCAATATGGTTCACCTGCTGTACCCAACGAAGATTCTGTGGATTGAGTCCATAGTAATACCATGCACAAATCGCCACAATATAAATAATAATATGAAACGCACTCTTAGCCAGATATACCATAAAACCTTTTTCTTTCCATATATTTTTAAAATGAAACTTTGAAGGACAGCGTTTTGCCAACTCATCAAGCATTCCTTTTTTCCCTTTGTTTCTCAGGCGATACCAATATAAAACAAATGGATAATCAATCAGCGTTAACAAACACCACGGACTTACACTTGTCCCAATTACATCTCCATCTCCCGCAATCTGCCCAAGACTTGTAATTTGGTAAAGCTGATTGACAGACACGTATTTTCCAAAATAACTACTGTACGCTGCATCTGCCAGCATAATCAATGTAATTAACGTATAGGCAATATAGAAGCCATATCGTCTGGGCTTGCTCTCTTTAAAAGAAAATACTTCAAATACACAAAATAAAAACAGCAGGCTTAATAATGGAACATCATAAATATTCAACATATCCAAGCGTTTGGTCTGCCAGTAATATATAAACATTTTTAAAATCAATACCGGATACACTAACCAATAGTGTGCCAGTAATTTCTTCATTATTGTTTTCATAGCTCTAATTTTTCTTTCTAAAAATCTTTTTCGTATCACTTAATCCACGAAGCCTAATCAATCAGATACGATTAATAACTAATATCCCTACTATTTTAAAAGACCTCTTGACCTTCTTCTGAACCGCATATTCTAACACTACTGTGAAAAAGAAGAAAATCCCATCAAAGTTCTGGAACAAACTCAAAACTCCTGATGAGATTTCTCTGATAGTATCTTTATATCTCTCGGTTTCTGTCTTACTTCTCGGTGGTATCTGCTTCTTCTGCTTCCACTGTCTCTGGCTGTGTTGCTACCTCTTTAATAGAAGTAACAAGACCTGCAAGATTCTGAATCTCAGAAGGAATAATAATCTTTGTTGCCTTTCCATCTGCTGCCTTCTCAAATGCCTCTAAAGATTTCAGTTTGATAACAGCTTCATCTGCTCCCGCTTCTCGAATAGCTCTAAGTCCATCCGCAGTAGCTCTTTGCACCTTAAGAATTGCTTCTGCCTGACCTTCTGCCTCACGGATAGTTGCTTCTTTCTTCGCTTCTGCATTAAGAATTGCTGCCTCTTTTTCTGCTTCCGCTTCAAGAATCATAGACTCTTTATGCCCCTCCGCTCGAAGGATAGATGACTTCTTTTCACCTTCTGCTCGAAGAATAGCTTCACGACGTTCGCGCTCCGCCTTCATCTGCTTCTCCATCGCATTCTGAATCTCAGTTGGTGGAATAATATTTTTAAGTTCTACACGATTAACCTTGATTCCCCATGGATCTGTTGCTTCATCTAATGTCGCACGCATCTTTGTATTAATCGTCTCACGGGATGTCAGTGTAGAGTCAAGTTCCAAATCACCAATAATATTACGTAACGTTGTTGCTGTCAGATTCTCAATAGCCATAATTGGATTATCTACACCATAAGCATACAACTTAGGGTCTGTAATCTGATAATATACAACAGTATCAATACGCATTGTTACGTTATCCTTTGTAATAACCGGCTGTGGTGCAAAGTCTACAACCTGCTCTTTTAAAAGAACCCTCTTTGCAACACGATCAATAAACGGTACTTTAAAATGCATTCCAACGGACCATGTTCCATTATACGCGCCAAGTCGCTCAATAACATACGCTTGTGCCTGTGGTACGATTCTTACGCAAGATGTTACAATATACACAATTAACAATATTACAATAACCATAAAAATAGTTCCAGCCATATCTATTACACCTCCTGTTTTTCCCTATATATTCTCGGACTCTTCTTAATAAAATCAAATGAAAAAAACTCCACGAATACATTTTTAAATCGGTTTTACAATTACTTTCACTCCGGAAATAGATTCTATCGTGACCTTCTGTCCTTCATGAAGCTGTACATCATCTGAAATACTTCTTGCTGTCCATATCTGCCCTTTAACTTTGACCTGTCCCTTAGCATTGAGATTATCAATGTCCTGCGTTACAAGAGCCGTCTGTCCAATCAAGCTGTCTACATTCGTCCGAACCGTTCTGCTGTTGAGATATTTCAATGCCCACGGCCTTGTCAGAATCAGAAGAATTACTGACATAAGTACACATGCGATAATCTGACTCCATAATGGCAGAGAAAAGGCAGCCATCACTGCACCTACTAAGGCTCCTCCGGCAAACCATATTGTTGTGAGACCCATTGTGATAATCTCGATGACAATAAAAATAGCCGCAGCTCCCAGCCAATACATTACTGTCATACTTCCACCACCTTTCTTCACAGTAGAAAATTTCCATCTGTGTTATATCCCTATTCTATCCTATACACCATAAGAAGTAAACTAAAAGTTTCTTAATTCATCACAGATTCTCATGTAACCCCATATTGGAACCTTTCGCTACACATCGCTTTATCGCATTAATCATCTTATTCTCACAAAAAGGCTTCACCATATACATATCGATTCCTACGATACGACTATTAATAGTATCTTCTATATATCAAAAACAGATATGTAACAAATGTCACATATCTGTTTTCTTATTATATTATCTTCTATTGTATAAACTCTTCTGGTATAATTTTTCAAATATGCTCTAAATCAGTCCAGAAATCATATATACTATCCATGCCATAACCCATGCAACTGTGCACTGCATGATAACAATTCCTATCGTCTTCCATGTTGAATTCATTTCCCGTTTAATCGCAGCAATTGCCGCAACACAAGGTGTATACAATAATGTAAAAACAAGGAAGCTTACTGCAGAACGTACAGTAAATAATGTACCCAATGCTGCAGTTACATGTGCTGCATTTGTTCCTAATAAAACACTAAGTGTAGATACTACAGCTTCCTTTGCTGTAATTCCTGTTACAAGTGCAGTAGAAATTCTCCAGTCTGCAAATCCAAGTGGTTTAAAAATCGGCGCAAGTAAATGTCCAAGTATCGCAAGTAAACTATTTGCACTGTCCGTTACGACATTTAATCTACTGTCAAATGTCTGTAAAAACCAAATAATCATGGACGCCAGGAAAATGATTGTAAATGCTCTCTCTAAGAAATCTCTTGCTTTTTCCCACATTAATAATAAAACACTCTTAAAAGATGGAAAACGATAGTTTGGAAGTTCCATAACAAATGGCATCGGTTTTCCGGTAAATAAAACCTTTTTAAATAATAATGCCATCAAAATTCCTGTTACAATTCCTCCAAAATAAAGGCATGACATAACAAGTACTCCTTTATGAGGGAAGAATGCTGCAGTAAATACCGTGTAAATCGGTATTTTTGCGGAACAGCTTATAAACGGAATAAGCATAATCGTAAGATTTCTATCTCTTTCAGAAGAAAGTGTTCTACTTGCCATTACCGCTGGTACAGAACATCCAAAGCCTAGAAGCATCGGTACAAAACTTCTTCCAGAAAGCCCTATTTTACGTAAGAAAGTATCCATAACGAATGCAATTCTTGCCATATATCCTGTATCTTCTAATATAGATAAGAAGAAAAACAAAATTAAGATAACAGGAAGAAAACTTACTACACTTCCTACACCAGTAAAGATTCCATCAATAACAAGGCTCTTTACAACCGGATTGATTCCATAATTCGTAAGCAAAGTTCCCACTATTTTTGAAATCCAGTCAATTCCAGCACTCAATGCATCACATAAAAACGAGCCAAATGGACCAAATGTCATCCAGAAAATGAATACCATAATTCCCACAAATACCGGGAGTGCCAGATAACGATTCGTAAGTACGTTATCTATCCGCACACTTCGTTCATATTCTTTACTCACCTGACATTTTACTACGGATTTTTCACAGACGTTTTCAATAAAATTATAACGCATATCCGCTATTGCTGCATTACGGTCAAGCCCCCTGTCGGTTTCCATCTCAATGATGCTGTGTTCCATCATTTCAAGCTCATTTTCCGAAAGCTTCAAACGCTTAATAATATCCTGATCTCCTTCAATCACCTTTACTGCGGCAAAACGTCCATTCATACCAGCACGGCTGGCATGATCTTCCAGCTGATGATATAAACCGTGTATACAACGATGCACTGGACCTGGTGTGCAGAAATCATATACCTTAGGATACTGTTTCGCCTCTGCCACTTCGCAGGCGGTATGTATTAAATCTTCCACACCTTCATTTCGAATCGCACTGATTGGAATAATCGGAATACCTAATAGGCGGCTCATTTCCTTTACATTAATTGAACCACCATTGTTCCTTACCTCATCCATCATATTTAAAGCCAGTACCATCGGAATACGCATTTCAATAAGCTGTAATGTCAGATATAAATTTCGCTCAATATTCGTAGCATCAACTATATTTATAATTCCATCCGGCTTTTCCTTTAGAATAAAATCTCTTGTAACAATCTCTTCATTTGTATATGGACGAAGAGAATAAATTCCCGGAAGATCCACAACCGACCCTTCCGCAGAACCCACAGAAAACTTTCCCATTTTCTGATCTACCGTTACCCCTGGGAAATTACCAACATGCTGATTTGAACCTGTCATCTGGTTAAACAGCGTTGTCTTTCCACAGTTCTGGTTACCAACTAATGCAAAAATCACTGAACAGATCCCTCCTTTAATACTATTTTTTCTGCATCCTCTTTTCGGATTGTAACATCATATCCGCGAAGATGAATCTGTATAGGATCTCCCATCGGTGCCATCTTAAGCACCTTAATTTTTGTTCCTGGAATAAGCCCCATATCCAAAAAACGGCAGCGCAGATTCCCTGCCCCACCTACTGTTTCAATAACTCCTTCTTTTCCCACAGGTAGCTGTGCTAAAGTCATATTTATTTCCTCCTGTAGTATAATATATTAATCATTTCTATTATAATTATCTTGATATAAACATTCAGAATTTCTTCTCCTCAATATTTATATTTCGAACACACTTTAGTATAATATTAATGATAATTTTTTTCAATATTATTTAATCAACTGAGAAAATATTGTCATATACAACTTTATAATAACTATTCAAAGTAAAACTTCCTCTGGTTTAAACACCTTATTTTTTATAATAATTATTTAGCCACACCTTTATACAAAAAAACGGCTATTATTTCTAAACAAAATTAAAACTGTATTTTTTTACTATTTTTTTAATTAAGTATCGCTTTTTTCCTAAAAATGTATTATAATAAATTTAGATTAATTCATTTCATGTATTCTGAATAGGATTAATCACTATACTTTGCATAACAGGAAAAGGAAGAATGCTTTTGGCTTGTTGGTCGCTGAAAGCATATCTTCCTTTTTCTGTTGTAGAGAGTAGTTTTAGATTACTGTTCTTCTCTTAACCACTTTGCTACGTCAAGTGCATGATATGTGATAATCATCTGGGCACCGGCTCTCTTCATTCCAATCATATTTTCCATAACAATCTTTTTCTCATCAATCCAGCCGTTTGCTGCAGCAGCTTTTACCATAGAATATTCGCCGCTTACATTATATGCACACAGTGGCATATCTGTTTCCCAGGATGCTGTTTTTAAAATATCAAGGAAAGCAAGTGCTGGCTTAATGATAATAATATCTGCTCCCTCATCAATATCATCCTGGATGTCACGCATAGCTTCTCTTGGATTATGGTAATCCATCTGGTAAGTTTTTCTATCCCCAAATCCTGGTGCAGAATGTGCCGCATCACGGAACGGTCCATAATATCCAGAAGCCATTTTGGCACTGTAAGCCATGATTGGTGTCATCTTGTATCCTGCTTCATCCAAAGCTTCACGAATTGCGGCAATATGACCATCCATCATATTTGATGGGGCAACCATATCTGCCCCTGCCTGAGCACATGTTACAGCAGTCTTAGCAAGCAATGGAAGTGTTTCATCATTTAAGATAATACCATCTTTAATAAGACCACAATGTCCATGAGAAGTATATTCGCAAAGACAAATATCAGCAATTACAACCAATTCAGGAAATACCTTTTTAATGTAACGAATTGCTTCCTGAATAATTCCGTGTTCATTGTATGCTTCTGTTCCACATTCATCTTTATGTTCCGGAATTCCAAATAAGAGAACCCCCTTTACCCCCGCCTCACGAATGCGGTCTAATTCCTCATCTAAACGGTCAATAGAATACTGGTAGATTCCTGGCATGGAATCAATTGGATTCTTAATGTCCTTTCCCTCAATAACAAATAATGGATAAATTAAATCGGATACACTTACGGATGTCTCACGAACTAATGCACGTAAGTTTTCTGTTGCACGAAGACGTCTTCTTCTAATCATAATAAATTCTCCTAACTATATAAGTACCATTAAAATTTAACAACCATTCAGAACTTTACTAAATCACAAAACATATCATGTTTACAATTTTAAGCTATTTATCTATTTAAAATGACATACTTCTAAACGGTTACAAAAAGTACATTTTTAACGCTTATATTTTACCACATTGGACATAAAAAGCAACTTTACCAGAGCGTATTAAAAAATACTTTCTTGCAAAATACACGTTACAATTTGTAGACGATTTTGCCTAAATGATGGCAACGTAGTGGACTACTCCTTCTCCCCAATCTGAATGAACTGAATCATCCCTGGTCCTAAATCCTCAGTTGGTCTTGCAATAAATCCATGCTTTTTATAAAATTCTTCTCTTCCTTTGGCACACATCAGGTCAAACATCATTGTTGTTCCCTCGTATCCTTCCTGAATGACAAACTTCTTTAAGGTCTCTAAAATAAGTCCTCCGATACCTTCTCCCTGAACTTCTGGACGGATAATCAAGTCCTGTACATAACAGATAATGGCTCCATCCCCTACGATTCTGCCCATACCGACCGCCTTTCCATCCTTAAAAGCAACTAATGTATACATACTGTTGCTCAGTCCCTTTTTTGCCTGGTCTCTTGTTAACTTTCTGAAGTTAACGGACTGACGAAGCTCTAGATAAGTATCTATGTCTAATTTATCTTCTACTAATTCTATCATTTTGGTCCCTGCCTTATTATTTCTTCTATTTCTTTTTCGGTAAGAACTCTTTCTTCTGAAAATGCCTGTGCCGCCGCCGTTTTTAAAATATAGCGCCTCTGCGGTTCCTCTTTAAAGTTCATCTTTACATATTCACGGAGTTCCCCCATAAAAACTGCAATATCTGCATAATAATCCGGAACAGCTTTTTCTATTTGTTTGCGAATCTGCTTGGATACGGTTGGACTTCCTGTCCCACTGTTAATACCAATGCTGATATCTCCCTTGCGGACAATGGATGGGAAAATAAAACTGGATTCTTCTTCGGAATCCGCCACATTTACAAGGACATTACAATCATGACAAAGTTCTGCAATATAGTGGTTTTCCTCACGATTACTTGTTGCAGCTATGACAAGAAAAGCTTTGTGAATCTCCTTTTCAAAAAAAGCTTTCTTCCGACTTTCCAGTAGATTTTCCTCTGGAAGAATTTTCTTGATTTCTTCACATACTTTTTCTGCCACCACAACAATATTGGCTCCATACTGCAACAGCGTACGTACTTTCCTTGCTGCTACTTTTCCACCGCCTATAATAAGACATCGCTTTCCTTCAATTTGTGTAAATATTGGAAAATATGCCATTTTTACATCTCGATTCCCATGCGGGAGCTTACTCCCTTATCAAATGGATGTTTTACTTTTTTAATTTCGGAAATATAATCGGCATGGTCCATCAATGCCTGAGAAGGATTTCTACCGGTAAGTACAACTTCCAACGCAAATGGCTTTTCTTCAAGATGCTTTATAAGTTTTTCTTCATCTAAAAGGTCTTTATCAATGGAATATACACTCTCATCCATAACAAGTATATCGTAATCTTTTGCCATTTCAAAAAGCTTGTCCAACATATCATTATTGTACTCACGAAGTTCATTCAGTTCTTCTTCATCCATCTGGAAAGTAAACTTCTGCATTTCTCTTCCTGGAACAATTGTAATTTCCGGCTGTTTTTCAAGAATTTCTCTCTCGCTGGAGCTGTTATCTTTCAAAAACTGATGGAACAGAACTTTCTTACCACTTCCCGCTGCACGAACAGTTAAACCAACACTTGTCGTTGTCTTTCCTTTGCCATCGCCACAGTAAATATGTACCAGACCCTTACCTGAAGTATCGTCTTTCATTCCTCCACAGCGGATTTTCTCCTCTGCTTTGCTTTCAGATCCCTTTTCTGCCCCTTCTTTCTCATTTTCAAAGTTATCTCCAAATACAGCTTTATAAACTGCATCCATATTCAGACTGTTTCGAATTAAATCTGCGAGCTTATTATACTGTATTTCTTTGTATTCTGCTATACTAAGATGATTTTCTGCAGGATTAATTCCTTTTTCTTTCATAATATCCTGCACAAGAGCAAATACTAAGTCTTCATTATCAAAGATTCCATGCAGATAACTACCCCATACACGACCATCTTTTGTCATATATGCATCCGTTCTTCCATCTTCAAGAGAAATCATTGGAATTGCTTCCCCAAGATTCTCTGTTGTTCCCATATGAATTTCGTAGCCTTCTACCGAAAGATTATCAAGGTTATAAATATTATGTTCTTCAAAAATATGTCCGTGAATTCTCGTTCTTGTCTTTGCCTCTTTAAATACTGTTTTTGTATCAAGAAGTCCAAGTCCACGCATATTCCCACCATGTTCTACTCCATCCGGGTCATGCATTTCCTTACCAAGAAGCTGAAAGCCTCCGCAGATTCCGATGACTCTTGTTGTCCTTGCTGCACGGATAATTGCACCTTCTAAGCCGCTCTCTATAAGCCATTCCATATCTCCCATTGTATTTTTTGTCCCTGGAAGAAGAATCAAATCTGGATTGCCAAGTTCTTTTTTATCCGTTACATAACGAAGAGAAACCCCATCAATTAATTCAAAAACACTAAAATCGGTAAAATTAGATATATGAGGAAGCCGGATAACTGCAACATCAATTCCTTCTGTAATTGTTTTCTGATTCAGACGATCAGACAAACTATCCTCATCATCTACATCTATTTTTTCCATTGGAATTACACCCAGTACCGGTTTTCCAGTTAAATCTTCTAACATAGATAATCCTGGTTTTAAGATATCCACATCACCCCTAAATTTATTGATGACAATTCCACAAAAACGGTCCTGTTCATCCACTGGAAGTAACTTAATTGTTCCATAAGCAGAAGCAAATACGCCTCCTCTGTCGATATCTGCAACAAGAATAACTGGTGCATCCGCCATTTTTGCCATTCCCATATTTACAATATCATTTTCCGCAAGATTAATTTCTGCTGGGGAACCCGCACCTTCAATAACAATAATGTCATTTTCTTCGGAGAGATGATTAAATGCCTTCATAACTTCCGGTGCAAGGTTATCTTTCATCCTATAATATTCCTGGGCACTTAAATTATCATAAACCTCTCCGTTTACAATAACCTGAGATCCCATATTGCTTGTCGGTTTTAACAGGATTGGATTCATCCAGTGGGTCGGCTCAATCATTGCCGCCTCTGCCTGCATGGCCTGTGCACGTCCAATCTCTAGTCCTTCTTTAGTAATGTAAGAATTCAATGCCATGTTCTGAGATTTAAAAGGAGCCACCTTATATCCATCCTGTTTAAATACTCTGCAAAGACCTGCTGTAACAAAGGTTTTTCCCGAATTGGACATTGTTCCCTGTATCATAATTGCTTTTGCCATCATTTTTCCCCCTTTAAAATCATCCTTAATGCTTTTATGAGTTTTTTGTTTTCTTCATGAGACTTTACTGCTGTCCTCCAGTAATCATTTCCAATATTAACATAGTTACTACAATTCCGAATCATAATTCCATAACTTTCTAATCTTTTATCTAAATCTGTAATTCCCGGTGTCTGAAAAAACAGATAATTGGCTGCTCCATCATACAAAATAATCGGTAGCTTAAAAAACTCTTTCTTCATATAAAAAAGTTCTTCTGCTACCGTCTCTATTACCTTTTCCTTATATACATCATTTGAAAGTGCCGCTACACCTGCACACTGTGCAATATGACTTACCGACCATGCCTGTCCAGTACGATTCACCTTTGCAATCACTTCCTCATTTCCCGCAAGAATGTAACCAAGACGTACTCCCGGAATTGCATATAACTTTGTAAATGATTTCAAAATAATAAGATTCTCATATTTTTCTATAAAAGGCTTTACTGTGTATTCACTCTCATTTTGACAGATTTCTAAGAAACATTCATCAACCATCACAAATGTACTTGTCTCTTTTGCACGTTCAAGAACACGAAGAATCAATTCTCTCTCTGTAAGAATTCCTGTTGGATTATTTGGATTGCAGATAACAACAAAATCTGTCTCTTCCGTTATCTGCTCTAAAATATTTTCTCTGATTACAAAATCATTCCGCATAAGATAGTATTCCATCTGTGCGCCTGCTGCGGACAATGCCTCCTCATACTCCACAAAAGCCGGAGCCGGAAGCAACACTTTTTTCGGCTGTAAACCAAATGCCAAACGGTACAAAAGATCAGCTCCTCCATTTCCACAGGCAATATGACTTTCTGGTACATTGTCCTGTATGCTGATTGCTTCTTTTAAACGACTGCAATCGGGGTCTGGATAATTTATTGTTCCATCAATGGCTTCTATCATTGCCTGACGGATATATTCTGGCAAACCAAGTGGGCTGATATTTGCAGAGAAATCCAGGATATCTTCCTCCCGAATTCCCATCTCTTTTGCCTTTTTGTAAATGTTTCCTCCGTGTGAAATCTTCTTCATAACTTTAGCCTCAATTTTCTAAATCGTTGGTTATTATATATTAACTATTTCCATTTATTCCTTCGTTCAAATTACACAGTTTAAATAATCGCTGATACAATATATTTTACAATGCATCAGCTTGCTTTCAATCAATTTATCTCTTTCTGTTTTTTAACTCCATTAATATGATGACCATGTAATATCCATACATTTATAAATTAGTCTGTATTTATAAATTACAAAAATTGAACTAGTTACACATAAATCAAAAATGTAATCAGACAGCATACCAGCATAGATAAAGCTGCACTGACATACAATAACTGATTGGTCCTTTTTATATCTTCATATTCTACCGGACGGATATCGTCCCCTATCGTCGGTTTCACGACTGCTTTTCCAAAATAGTTATGGGTTCCCCCCAGTTGAATCTGCAATGCACCTGCCGCTACCGCTTCTGTCTGTGCGCTGTTCGGACTTAAATGCGCAAAACGATCTCTCTTAAATATTCTCACTGCTCCCTTAAAATCAAAACGTAAAATAAGTGAGGCAATCATTAACATTACTGCTGCAAATCTCGCCGGAATAAAGTTACAGACATCATCCATTTTTGCAGAGAAAAAGCCAATATTAATCAACTCTTCATTTTTATAGGCAACCATCGAATCCAAAGTATTGACTGCCTTATATGCTAAACCAAGCGGTGCACCGCCAATTGCAATAAAAAGCATCGGAGCGATAACGCCATCTGCTGTATTCTCTGCAATAGTCTCCACGTCAGCCTTTGCCACTTCACTCTCATCGAGATTCTCTGTATCACGCCCCACCAGATAAGAAACTTCTTTTCTTGCTCCGATAAGATCTCCTTCTTTTAGCTTTTTATACACTTTCATAGACTCTTTTTTTAAACTTTTTGTCGCAAGAATCTGATAAACAAAAAATGTCTCTAAACAGAAGCGAAGAACCGGGTGAATCAAATTTGCCATATATAAGATTCCATAAACAACAGTAAATGTTCCTGCTACAATAAAAAGCATTAAGAAAAAACCTGCTGTCTTTTCTGCTCCTACTTTTCTCTCAATTCCTTTTTCCTTCACTTCTTCATAGCTACAACCGTAAATCATATGCTGCATGCCTTTTTTTAACTTATCAATAAACCACCCTATAATCTGTACCGGATGAATCAACCCATGGGGATCGCCAAAAGTCAAATCCAGTATAAAACCGAGCAGCATCGCGTAAATCAGTCTCATTATTCTGTTTCCTCTCTTATACGTTTACATACTCTAACTTCTTATCTTTTTATTTAAGTACCTTTATATTCAACTTATTCGATATCTAATTCTTCAACCTTAAGTTTTCAATATTCAAATTGTTTGATATTTAATTTCCATTTGTCTTAACTATAGCAAATGTATTCTTATTTCCTTCTGAAATACTTACTTTTGTTTCACTGCTTTCTCAGCTAGTTCTACAAAATGCTCTGCAACGTCCTTACAATTATGAAAATAAAAATGCGGATAACCTGCCATGATATTGTCTTTTACATAAAGACCGTTCCAGCATTTGCCGGAATATTTTTTAATTTCGCAGGAATCACCTCTCTTATCTGCCTTTGAATAGTGAAACTCATGAGCGCGAATATTCATATTTTTCTTAAAAAATGCAGTATCATAAAGTGCATTTAGCGTCACATAACCAAACTGCATGGACAAACGCTTTGTCATATGCACATCGATATCAATCAGTCCAAGCATCTCCAGCGAGCTATCATCCGTTTCCACCAGATGATTACAGACATACATAAAGCCACCACATTCTGCAATAATCGGCTTGCCTTCTTTTACTGCCCCGCAAATAGATTCCTTCATCGAAAGATTCTCTGCCAGCTCCTTTCGATACGTTTCTGGATAGCCGCCGCCAAGATAAATTCCATCCGTATCTTCTGGTAGCTGTGCATCATTTACTGGACTAAAATAGCAAAGTTCTGCTCCAAGCTGCTCTAAAATCTCCAGATTTTCTTTATAGTAAAAACAAAATGCTTTATCCCACGCAACTGCAATCCTCGCTCTCTTTTTCTCTGGCACTTCCGGTCTTTTTACCACCACAAGAGGTTCTGCCCTTTTTCCAATTTCTAAAAGCAAATCAAGATTAATACATTCCTCTGCCGTTTCTCCAAGAAGATCCAAAATCTCGTCAAGATTATCAATCTCTGCTGCGGTCATTAGTCCTAAATGTCTGCTGCCAATATAGATTCCTTCTTTTTGTGGAAAATATCCTACAACAGAAATTCCAAGTTTCTCTTCAATCTCTGGCTTCATCAACTGATACATTCCCTTACTGCATCGATTTAAAATGACTCCGGCAACTGGATTTTCCTGATATTCAATCATTCCCTTTATAAGTGGAATCATCGTGTGAGACATTCCTTTTACATTGAATATCAAAATAGTCGGAGTTCCTGTTTCCCTTGAAACTGTCCAAGTACTCTTTTCACAACTAATTCCAACTCCATCATAGTAGCCCATGACACCTTCCGTCACAGAGAACTCTACATCCTGACTGTCTTTTCCTACAAGATAACGCAAGTCTTCTCCTGTAGAAAAAAATGGGTCTAAATTCCGGCAATCTCTCCCCGTAATATGACTATGTAACATAGGGTCAATGTAATCCGGCCCACATTTATAAGATTGAATATGAAGTCCTCTGTTCACAAGAGCCTTCAAAACACCACAGGTAATGCTGGTTTTTCCACAACCGCTATTTGCACCTGCAATCAAAACTCGCGGCATCGGTTTCACATTTTCCATATATTGATACACCTCCATATCACTTTTTCAAGACTTTTTTACTTTCTCTATATTAGCCTACCTTAGGTCTGTCGATAAGAATCATCTTAATCCCTGTCTGCCTGCAGGCTTCTACTTTCACATCAACGCCACCCGTTTTTCCACTGTCTTTTGAAACAAGTACTTCTGCTCCTGTTTCTTTGATAATCCTCACATTATCTTCAACTGTGAAAGGAGGCATTTTCCCAAAAACATGATTTTCTGGATAACCGGCTTTTGCACAGCCTTCCAGGGATGAAACATTATCAAGCACACGGATAAAAAGACGTTCTGCTCCATTTTCCACGCCAGACATATATGCCGCCGCTGTATTTACTCCCGTTGTAAGAAAAACATTTCCTTCTAACTCATTTAGAAGAGCAATAGCTTCCTGCACATCTCTTACATGAACAATTCTCTCATAATTATATTGAAGGTTCATTCTCTCATATCTTTTATAAGGAATATTGGCTGACTTTGCCGCCTTTTTCACTGTCTCTGATACAATCTTTGCAAACGGGTGGGAAGCATCGATAATCTTCTCACATGGATTTTCTGTAAGCAATGTAAGAAAACCATCATAATCAAGTCTTCCCACATGAACATCAATATCATATTCAAGAAGCATTTCTTTTCCCAGTTCTGTTGCAACACTGGCAAGAATCCTTTCTTTTGGATTCTCACCAAGCAGCTTTTCAATCACCTGTCTTGATTCTGTTGTCCCGGCAATCACCAAAACATTATACTGCATAATTACATCTCACTTTTAATAATCATTGTTGTAAAATAGCCATATTCTCGGTCAGGAATCAGTGGACCAACATACTCGCCGTCCATTCCGACATTACTGATAATCAGTGCGTTGTTTTCCATGCCTCTTTCTACCAGTAAATCATACACTTCCCTTACATGACTTCCGACTTTCATAATAACCAGATTATCGAAAACGCCAAGAGTCTTTTCTACCTGGTCAATTCCTTTCAGCGATGGAATCACACCAAAACCTTCATTTCCCTCTACGATAGAAATGCCAGCCTTACTTGCTCCCGCACAAAAAGAAGGAATACCAGAAACCATTTCTACATCATAACCTGCCTTTAAAAGACGTTTATGCACATACGCATACGTACTGTAAATCCCAATATCACCAAGTGCAAGCATTGCAATTGATTTGCCCTCATCAAGTAGCTTCATAACCTCTTCTGCTGCTGCCTGACGGCAAGCTTCACGTTTTGTCTTATCCTTTGCCATTGTAAATACGATTTCCTGAATCTTCTCCTCAGGAATCTTCACAGCACCTTTTGCAATATTTAAAGCGACACTATCTTCGCCTTCTTTCTTCACCGGTACTGCTACAATATCACATTCTTCAATTAATCTTTTCGCTTTCAGAGTTAAAAGCTCCGGATCGCCAGGCCCAACTCCGATACCATATAATTTGCCTTTCATAAATCCTCCTTTATAGATGGATTTTGAGAAAGAAAAAGAATTGTTTGAGTTATTACGTTTGCACCCAATTTTCAAATGAATATAAAAGAAGTTATTTTTGTTCCGTTGTGCGAAACGTTCCATTTTGTCTGATAATGCAGACTCGCTCGAAAACGAACTCGCGAGTCTACAGTCAAAATTCCACAGCACAAAGTCACAAAATATCGTCTTTTATATTCATCTGAAAATTTCACTACAGGTAATCCAACTCAAACTCCTTTCTTTTTCTTCGTCAAAAATCCTGTCTATGTAAACTTATTAGTGATTGCATTAAATCTATTGGTGGGTATAGTTAACCATTATCTACTCTTCCCTTCTGGAACTAAAGTCTTTGGGAAGATTTTGATAAAGAAAAGAAGATTGAACTTTATGACTTTGTGCTGCGGAATTTTGACCATAGGAACTTCGAGCTCGTTCTCGAGAAGATCCTGCTTTACTGGGCAAAATGAAGTATTTCGCACAACGGAATAAAGTCAACTTCTTTTCTGTATCAAAACCGCCTTACAAAGACTCTGCCTTCTTCAGGTGTTTTACAAACATTTCTGCTATTGCATCGATTTCCCCTAAGCCTTTCATTATAACCTCGGTTTCAAATCCATCTGCTTTTAAGATGGAATCCCAGGAGTCGGCTTCGGCTCCGGCAAGGTCATTTCGGGCATGATCGCCTGCTACGATCATAAGGGGCATAACATATACTTTTTTAATATCTCTTATTTTCAAACGACGGATAACGTAATCAAGACTTGGAAATCCTTCTACGGTTCCGACATATGTGCTTTCATGTCCAAGGTCTCTGAGCATGTTTTCAAACTGGCTGTATGCGCTGTTGGCAAAGTGTTCTGTTCCATGTCCCATGAATACAAAAGCTTCGTCTTTCGCCAATGGCTGCTCTAATTCCCTCATAACAATTTCACAAGCCTGTTTGTAATCCTCTTCTTCTGTGAGAAGTGGCTGTCCAACTTTGATAATTGGAATCTGATTTTTGTATGCTAAAAGCATATTCATCATCTTGTCATATTCTAATCCATTGATGATGTGGGTTGGCTGGCAGATAACTTCTTCATAGCCGTCTGCTACCAGTCGCTTCATCACTTCATCAGGATTATGGATGATTACATTTTTTGTTCTTGCCCATTTGCGGATAATCATTCCAGATGTAAATGCACGATAAAAGTCATAGTCTGGAAATGCCTTTTTGCAGGTCTCTTCGATGTTAACGATTGCTGGAAGTGCTTCCTCAAAGCTTGTTCCAAAGCTCACTACTAATAATGCTTTTTTTCCCATTTTTTCTCTCCTGTTTGTTTCCTGATAACAATCAAAAACAGACTGTTACATTTTTACACATTCATTTTTTTGAATATATTATATGGCTACAATGCAAAATATTCTGCACTGTATAATTATACATTATCATATAGTCTTTAAATGTACGCTGTGAATATCATTACTGGATTATTCGTATCCATGATATGATAGCTGCCGATTTTTCTTCCCCGTCCGACTGTCGCCTGAATGACATCGAAGTCTGGGTCGTATTTTCCTAAAAGTTCATTGGTTTCTGCGATAGTTTCGATTGTTACCGCAGAAATGACTACTTTTATTTTTTTAGGAAATGCCGCGATTGTCTCTAATATCTGAGACATTTCTTTGCCGCTGCCGCCGATAAATACTTTGTCAGGTTCAGGCAGCTTTGCTACGGTTTCGGCCGCATCCCCTTCGTAGACGGTTAAATTATCTGCCGAAAATTTTTCTTTATTTTTGTAGATTAATTTTACGGCAGCTTCGTTTCGCTCTACGCTGTGTACTGTTCCAAATGGAACCTGTCTTGCACATTCGATAGATACAGAACCTGTTCCTGCGCCAACGTCCCACACAACATCATCGGGATGCAACTTCATTTTATGTAAAATGAGTACGCGGATTTCTTCTTTGGTCATCGGTGTTTTATCTCGCTCAAAATCTTCATCTGATAAAAAACATGGACGAACAATCTGGCGTGGAGATGGATTTTTAATCATTGCGACACAAAGAGATGGGAACTCTTTTTTTACCATTTCAGCAGGGGTACCAGATGCAAGGATTTCATCTTCGTAGGAAAGATTCGCTCCGGCGCAGACAGTCACATCATCAAGCTGATAGTCCAGCATAATCCGAGAAAGCCATGCCGGACCCTGTTCTTTGCTGCAAAGGAAAAATACTTTCGGATGTTCTGTTACCGCAAGCGCAATAGAACCTGCTGTTTTCGCTCTTCCATGTACACTGACGATCAATGCATCTTCCATTGTTTCTCCGAATGCTGCACCAAGCATCTGTAAGGAACCAACGCCAGGGATAATGTCCATATCCCAGTTCTCGCTAATCGGATTATTGCAGATTGTGCGATAAAGGCTGTACATAAGCGGATCGCCGCTTACTGCCATTACAACGTCATGTCCCTCGGAAAGAATTTTTCCAATCTGCTCTAAAGTGTCTTTGATTTTTCCCATTGCGAAAAAAGATGTAGAATCATGCTGCAATACAGACGCTGAATCACTGACATCCTGGCACAATTCTTCTAAAACCGGTAAAACTCGCTTTGCCGCAATTACGGTGTGGGCTTTTTTCATTTTTTCAATTACTGCCGGTAAAATGTAATCGGCTTCACCCGGTCCGATTCCAGCTACGGTTAATTTGCTCATTCTAACCTCCACAGTTATTTTACTTCTGCAATTATTTTCTTTCTGGTTTTTGTTGCTATTTTTAATTTCTGTAATTATTTCAAGAGCGTGTTTGAAAAATGCTCCAACTTCCACAGTTGTCCTAATTTCGGCAGTTGTTTCTGGATTTTGCCATTACTTTAAGCTATACATTACTAATTATTTCTTGCAGGCTGAAAGTACTTCTTTTATATTCTCGCTCGCCGCCAGAATTTCATTTTGTCCATCAAGAAAAATGATGCCTACTCTCGCCATTTTGTGGGCGGTTTTCTCGCAATACTCCGATGCTTTCTGTGCCATGTCCGGCCAGATATCCATCAGGCCTTCTTCTTCAACAATCTTCATTGCTGCCTTTGTCGTGAGACAGTCATAAATCTTTTTGATAACGGAAGTCGGTGCAGCATGAAGTGCTGCATGGGTACAGATAGTTTCGATTCGCCCGTCTGCCACATGACTGTGCGTATTCATTGTGCCCGAGGCTACTTTTACAAGTTTGCCGACAAAACCTCCGATTAAAATATCAGTAAAGCCTCTTTCCACCGCTTCTTCTATCATAAAGCCGATGTAATTGCTTACCTGCAAAATGCACTGAAATTCGCCGTACTGTTCTTTTAATGCGGTCTCTCCCGTTCCTCCAAGTACAAAAAGAATGGTTTTATGTCCCTGTTTTGCATACATATCAAGTTCCGCAATCAGAGAATCTTTCATCGCTTCCTCACTCATCGGCCGGACAATCCCTGTCGTTCCAAGAACTGAAAGTCCATCTACAATCCCAAGCCTTGGATTAAATGTCTTTTTGGCAAGTTCTTTTCCACCCGGAATACTTACGGTTACATTTGCCTTTTTATTGCCGATAATCTTTCGGATTGCCTTTTCTGCCATCTGACGGGGAACGGGATTAATCGCCGGCTGTCCCGGAGGAATCTTTAATCCTTCCTGCGTGATAGTGCCGACTCCTTCTCCTCCGAAAAAGGAAATGTCTCCCTCTTCCTCAAACAGCTCAACCTTTGTGATAATCTCGCTTCCATTTGTTACGTCCGGATCATCTCCAGCATCTTTTACCACGCCGCAGACTCCGAACTCTCTTGGAATAATATCAAGATAAAGCTTTTTCCCGATTGGGGTATCCACCTTCACCACCGAAGGACATTTACCCGTTGTCTGCCAGATCACGGAAGCCTCCGCTCCACCGGTCATACAGGAGCCGGTGGAAACTCCTTCTCTTAGTTTTTTCATAAATTCAATTCCAATATATTTTCATGAAAATAATCTCTTAAAATGATTTATTCAAACTCATTTTTTAGAAAATAATTTTTACAACTGATACAACATCGCATTACAAATCGTTGCTGCAATGTTACTGCCGCCCTTTCGTCCTTTCGGAACTATGAAAGGAACTCCGGCTTCCATAATCAGTTCTTTGGATTCTACTACATTAACAAAGCCAACTGGCGCACCAATAATTAACGCTGGTTTTAATTTGCCTTCCTTAATCAATTCATATAAACGAATTAAAGCTGTTGGCGCATTTCCGATAGCAAAAATGACGTTTTTCTCCTCTGCTAGAACCGCTCCTCTTTCCATACAGATAGCCGCTCTTGTACAACCACGTTCTTTTGCTTCTTTTGCCACATCATCATCAGACATGAAGCAATGAGCTTCTCCTCCGAAAGATGCCAGCTTTTTCTTGTTAATTCCTGACCATGCCATTCTTGTATCAGTTACGATATATGCTCCATTTTTTAAAGCCTCCACACCGATATTGGCCGCATTTTCAGAAAAGCATAAGTTATCTGCATAATCAAAATCTGCAGAAGTGTGGATACATCTTTTTACAATGGAGAACTCGGGTTCCGGCCAGGTTCTTCCATTTAATTCGCCTGTGATGATTTCCATACTTCTTTTTTCGATTTCAGCAGGTTTTACGATTTGAATCTTATCTAACATAACTTCCTCCTGCATTTCATAATGTATCTTTAAAATCTTTTTTACAAAATCAAGTATAAAAAGGTTCTGCGTTCACATTATATTTAACTTTTTCAATTTGTAACCATCCTTACAAATAACCTATTAAAAATCTTTAATCTTAAATTAATCCCTATAAATTCCATAATGTATGTCCAATAGAATTCATTAAAAGATTTTAGTTTAATTCCTCATAAGTACCGAAATTTGTCTGCTCAAAACTTGGCAATTCCCAGTATGCCTTAAATGCATAATCTGCAATCGTAAATCCCATAACAGCTCCAGTTCCCTCGCCAAGACACATATTGGCAAGAATGTATGGCTGTTTGCCAATCGCATCAAGAATCATTCGTCCAGCAGGTTCATTAGAACAGTGGGATGGGAAAAGGTATGGTGCACATTCCGGCACTAAACGAATTGCAATCAACGCTGCTACTGAAGAAATAAATCCATCAATAAATACTGGAATATTGAGTGCCGCACCACCGATATAGCAACCAGCCATTCCGGCAATATCAAGTCCACCGACTTTAGCTAATACATCAAGCGGATCATTCGCATCTACTTTATTGAGTGCGATACTCTGTTTGATAACTTCTATCTTATGTTCCAAGTCTTTGTTTGTAAGACCGGCACCTTTTCCGGTTACCTTTTCTACATTCTGGTCAAGTAAAACAGAACAGACAGCACTGCTTGTCGTAGTATTTCCAATACCCATCTCTCCGGTAGCAAGAACGTTATAGCCTTTTTCTTTTAAATCAGCTACCATGCTGATGCCGACTTCAATTGCTTTTACCGCTTCTTCTCTCGACATTGCAGGGCCTTTTGCCATGTTGTCTGTTCCGTATTTAATTTTTCTTGGAAGAACACCCGGATTGTCACAATCCGTTGCAATTCCGATATCTACGGGATACACATCTGCTCCACTCATGGAGGACATAATACAGATTGTCGCATTATGCTTTGTCATATTTTCTGTTACTGTCTTTGTCACTTCCTGCCCTGTCTGGGTAACTCCTTCCGCTACAACACCGTTATCTGCTGCCATGACAATAACCGCTTTTTTCCCTAAATGCGGATTCTTATCGCGGTAAATTCCAGCGAACTGTGTCACCATTTCTTCGAGTCTTCCCAAACTGTGAAGAGGCTTTCCAAGAGTATTCCATCTTGCACGAGTGTATTCCATTGCCTCCTCATCCAGCGGCTGAATCTTTTTGATTGCTTCCTCCAGAGTCATAACCATCTTCCCTTCTGCTACTTTAATACCAACATATATTGTTCATATTTTTGTATAGCCTTGCTTCCACTTCATAAATTTATATATAAACTTCTATTTTTCCACTTTCATATATAAATAGATATCAATAGTTTTTTCTACAACTTTCCCTTATCATTATCTCATTTTTAAAAACTAAAATGGAAATAATGATAAGGGTGTCATTCCCGTATACTTTGTAAGCACAATAACTATAAGAAGCAATAATACTTCCGCAAGCTCACTTCCTGCTCCCATAACATCTCCAGTAATTCCACCGATTTTTCCTGTAATATACACACGGAAAAGGTAAGCAAATCCAAAGAGCACTGCAAAGATAAGAATTCCCCAATAGGAAAACGCAAGTACCATTGCGATAAGTCCAAGAATAACTGTACCAATTACAGTTCCAAGGCTAACAGTTCCTACATAAATACCAATCCCTTTTTCACGAGGGTAAATTGCTTTATACACAATCGCTCCCTGTACCATTTTTCCGGCGATTGGCATAAGAAGAATCATCAGCCATCTTATATCGCTGTAATAAATTCCGGCAAATTTCAATGCCAGATCAAAGCACATCGCTACGGCACCGTTTGTTCCAATACGGCTATCCTTCATGATTTCAAGCATACGCTCTCTTGTTCTTGCAGAGTAAATTCCGTCTGCGGTATCGGAAAGTCCGTCTAAATGAAAGGCTCCTGTCAGACAGAGATTGGCAAGCATTGCAAAAAGGATTCCAAATACTTCTGGCAAAATAAGGCTTATGAGAAGAAATACTACCATATCACAAAGTCCAAGAATCAGACCAACAACCGGATAATATAAAAATCCTTTATGCATGTCTTCATCTTTTACTTCGCCAAGATCTACATTGACAGGAATTCGTGTCATAAAGCCAAGGGTTAACAAAAAACGTTTTATCTGAGTTTTCATTTATTTCTGACCTTCTTCCACTGCATCCTGAATCATTGTTTCTACCATACCTCTTGCTGTATATACAACAGCAGTTTTTGCAATGGAGAGACCATTTTCCTGTGCAGTCTTTGTTGTAACCGGGCCAATACTGATATATTTTCCTTTAACCTCGTCAAGATTATCTACCATAGATACAAAGGCTCGAACTGCACTGGAACTTGCAAATGTTACATAGTCAGCCATCTTAATCAAACGATTCAATTCATCTGCTTTTCTCTCATCCGTTACGGTATGATAAAGAGAAATGCATGTGTGGGAAATGCCAGCTTCTTCTAATGCATCTGGAAGCACTCTGTTTGCTTCCTCTGCACGAAGAAGAAGAACATTTTCATCTTTTCCGATATAAGGAACCATTGCTTCTGCCATATCTTTTGAAGAATATGCTGTCGGAATAAAATCACAGAAAATTCCATGGTCTTCCAATGCCTTTTTCGTTCCATCTCCAATAACAGCAAAGCGGATATGCGCTAAATCTCTGATATCTTTACGAACTTCCTGCATTTCCTCAAAGAAACATTCCACGCCGTTTGCACTGGTAAATACAATCCAGTTATACTTATCTATTTCCTTCAATGCGACATCTAACTCTGGAAGTCTCATTCTCTCAGTGCGGATTAAACTGAAGGAAATGGCTTCTGCTCCCTCCTCCTTCAAAATTGGAGAAAGGCGCTCTACCATAGAGGTTGTTCCTGTTACAAGAACACTTTTTCCAGATAAAGGTTTGTGTCCGTACCAGTCGAGTACTTGACGTAACCCTACGACATCACCTACAACTGTAATAGCTGGGGTCTTAATTCCTTCACGTTTTACAACTTCCACAATATCTGCAAGTGTTCCTGTTGCAACGCGCTGTCTTGCTGTTGTTCCTTCCTGAAGTACACCGACTGGTGTCGCAGGATCTTTGCCATTCTCGATAAGAGAAGCTACGATATTCGGAAGATTTTTCAGCCCCATAAGGAAAATCAATGTTCCTTCTTCTTTCGCAAGTGTCTCGTAGTTTAATACACTCACACCATTTTTATGATTGCCTTCATGACCGGTAATCACATGGAAAGAAGATGCGAAATCACGATGTGTCACTGGAATACCACAGTATGCTGGAACAGAATAAGAAGAAGAAATTCCCGGTACAACTTCAAAGTCAACACCAGCTTCTCTAAGTTCCTGTCCTTCTTCACCGCCACGGCCGAAGATATATGGGTCACCGCCCTTTAAGCGGACAACATTTTTTCCTTCTAATGCAAGCTTCACTAAAAGCTCGTTTGTCTCATACTGTTTTAAATGATGATTCGAAGAACGCTTTCCTGCGTAAATAAGTTCTGCATCATCTCTTACTTCATTTAAAAGAGAACTAGAAGCAAGGTTATCATAAACAACAACATCTGCCTCTCTTAAAAGGCGAAGTCCCTTTCTTGTCATGAGATCTTCATCTCCAGGACCAGCACCGACAAGATATACCATGCCTTTGTTTACTTCGTGAGCAACGCTGATACCAAGCTCGTTTGCTATTTCCACTTTATTTTTTCTGGTCATAGCTTTTTCTGCCAAAGCATCTTCAATATTCACCGCCATATATGTTTTTCGACTATGAACTCCATCTTTCACATACATCGCACGCATAGAAAATTCGCCATTTTCTTCCCGGCAAAGAGCTGCAGCAGGTGCGTTACAACTTCCACCGATTGTCTTTAAGAAGGCTCTCTCTGCCATTAAAAGACATTCTGCTTTTTCGCTGTGGATTGCCGCAAGGATTTCTGCCATCTCCGCATCCTCTGTACGACTTTCTACTGCAAGGATTCCCTGTCCTGCCGCCGGAAGAAATACATCTGGGTCAAGATACTGATAGTGAAGTCCTTCCTCCTTTTCATATCCAAGTCTTTCGATACCTGCTGCCGCAAGAATAATTCCGTCATACTGACCGTCACGAAGCTTACTTAAACGAGTCTGTACGTTGCCTCGAAGAAGTTTGATATTTACATATGGATTAATTTCTTTAATTAATAATTCTCTTCTAAGAGAGCTTGTTCCAACAATACTTCCCGGCTCTAATTCTTCTAATGTTTTGCCTGTTGTAGTAACAAAAGTATCTCTCACATCCGCCCTGTCAAGCACTGCCCCAATTTCCAAACCTTCTGGGAAATCCATTGGCATATCCTTCGCGCTGTGAACTGCAATATCTACTGCACCGGAAAGAAGTTCTGCTTCAAGCTCAGCAGTAAATACACCTTTCCCACCAAAAGAAGTAAGGGATTTATCAAGAATCTGGTCTCCCTTTGTATCAATCTTTACTATTTCTACTTCTATTTCAGGAAAAGCTTTTTTAATTTTATCTTTTACAATATCGGTCTGAATCAGAGCTAACTTACTCTTTCTCGTTCCGATTTTGATGATATTTTTCATCTTATTCCTCCACTCGTATAATAAGTTTGTAAGCAAAAAACGCTTACATACTCATCTTATTCTACATTCGCGAATCCGTATTTGTCTTCATATCCTCTTGGGGTAATCATCTTACCATCGCGTACATATGTGTTGGAATTGCCGACAATAACGATACTGAACATATCAATTGGTGCA
The DNA here is from genome assembly GCF_934307085.1 of uncultured Anaerobutyricum sp. Taxonomy (GTDB): domain Bacteria; phylum Bacillota; class Clostridia; order Lachnospirales; family Lachnospiraceae; genus Anaerobutyricum. Next base: position 11,912 of record NZ_CAKRCF010000006.1, on the reverse strand, counting down.
TCTTTTACTGCATCGAGTGTTGTAATATAAGAAGACTCTTCTTCTCTTCCTGCATGACGAACAACACCAACTGGAGTTTTACCATCACGATATTTCATAAGGATTTCTGCAGCCTTTTCTACATAATCTGCTCTTTTTTTGCTCTTTGGATTATAAAGACATACGATGAAATCACCCTGTCCAGCACAATCCACTCTCTTCATAATGAGAGAATAAGGTGTCATTAAATCACTTAAACTGATAATCGTAAAATCGTGCATCAAAGGTGCTCCAAGAATAGAAGCTGCTGCACTGGCTGCTGTCACACCTGGAACAGTCTCAATCTCAACATCTGCCTTTTTCTCATTGGCAATCTCTAAAAGAATTCCTGCCATTCCGTAAATTCCGCTGTCCCCGGAACTTACCATTGCAACCGTCTTCCCTTCGGCAGCTAAATCAACTGCCATACGGCAACGATCCATCTCTTTTGTCATCGGTGTTGCCACGTACTCTTTTTCTGGGAAAAACTTTTTTAACATCTCTACATATGTAGTGTATCCTGTAATGATGTCTGCATTTTTAATTACATCAATTGCCTTTGCTGTCATATGTTCATATCCACCTGGACCGAACCCAACTGCATATAATTTACCCATTGTTTTCTCCTTCTAAAACCGGTATTCCGGTCTGCTTTCGATAACTTGCAAAATTTTTCTTTTTCCTACTTAAGACCTGTCTATTATCGTTTTTTAATAATCCAGGCACTGGAAAAGGTCTCTTTCTCTTGCTAAGTATCTGTCTATCGTCCTTTTTAATGATTTAGACACTGAAAAAAGGTCTCCAAATCTTCCGGTGTGTTATTCTCACGTACCCAATAGAAGAAGTGGTCAAATGCTTTTTCCACGCCTTTATGCTCTGCCACTTTTACAAAGTTATCCCTGACTTTTCCCATTACGGATAGGGACTTCTGGAATACCATCCACTGCTCAAACTGGAGTTCATACTCATCAAGAATTCCTGACGCTGCCTCCGCTTCTCTGAGCTTCTTCTGATTATTCTCTCTTGCGATTCTTGTAAAATCATCAATGTTATAATAACAGGTGTCCTCCACTGCACTGATTTTTGCTTCAATATCCATCGGCACTGCCAAATCAACAAATACTCTTCTTTTCTCTGTCGTAAGCTGTTTTTTCATCTTACTGTACGTCAGTGTATAGTGTGGACTAGATGTCGCACTGATGATGACATCCATCTCATTTAAATAGTCATATCTGTCCTCATAATCAATTGTCGTAAAATCATCATTCCCATGCTTCGTCTGGATAAGCTTATTTTTTCGTGTCGTAACGTAAATATCTGCCTGATGGAGTGACTGAATATTCATCAGGACAATACCGCCGATTTTACCTGTCGCACCGATAATCAGAACTTTTTTATCTTTTAAAGTTCCCAGTTCTTCTTCCGCTACTTTAAGTGCAAGCGTTGCTGTTGATACAGAAGTCTTTGAAAGCTCGGTCTCCGTTTTTACTTTCTTTGCTCCTGTAACTGCCATACGGAAAAATGTATTCAAATACACTCCCGTTGTTCCTGCTTCTCTTGCCTGCTTATGTGCTGTCTTTACCTGACCGAGAATCTGGTCCTCTCCGATTACCATGGAATCAAGCCCTGCCGCCACTTGGAACAGATGATGAATCGCCTTTTTCCCATGATAAAATAAAAGATAATTTCCAATATCTTCTTCGTCCTGTGCACCTGCCTCGCCAAGCAACACATCTTCCATTAGGTTAAATACACATCCCTTGCTTTCCGAACTAGAATACACATACATTTCCGTTCGGTTACAGGTAGATAACACGATACATTCTGAAACTTCCAAATGTTCTGTAATCTTTTGCATCATATGTTTTTGCTGCTCCTCTGTAAATGCAAACATTTCCCTTACATGAAGAGGGGCAATTTTATGACTGATACTAATTATCTGTATACCCATTTCTTATTTTCTGCCTCCAGCAAAACCACACGGCTTACTCTTTTGCCTGTCTGAATTCATGTGTAAATGTCTTGTCGTAAAGTTTAGAAAGTTCGTACTCGTCTCCAAGAAAATCACCTACCACAGTAAGCGCTGTCTTTGTAATTCCTGCCTCTTTTACTTTCTGTGCGATATTTGTCAAATTACCGATAACAATCTTCTGGTCTTCCCAGGAAGCTTTGTATACAACAGCAACAGGTGTATCTTCTCTATATTCTTCCTTCAGCGTATCTGCAAGCTGTTCAATCATTCCTACACTTAAGAAAATAATCATTGTAGAATTATGTTTTGCTAAATCTCTTAACTTTTCCTTTGGAGGCATTGGAGTTCTACCTTCCATTCTTGTAAGAATGACAGTCTGGGATACTCCCGGTAACGTATATTCTTTCTTTAATGCTGCTGCGGTTGCAAGGAAGGAGCTAACACCCGGAATAACATCATAGTCGATTCCAAGACGGGAAAGCTCGTCCATCTGCTCTCTGTGCGCACCGAAAACGGCAGGGTCTCCTGTATGAACACGAGCTGTCATCTTGCCTTCAGCCTCAGCCTTTTTCATTACTTCAATAACTTCCTCTAAAGTCATTGTCGCACTGTTGTAAATCTCTGCGCCTTCTTTGGCTCCGGCAAGAACTTCCTTATTTACTAAAGAACCAGCATAGATAATTACATCTGCCTGATCGATTAATTTCTTTCCCTTAATTGTCAGTAACTCTGGGTCTCCAGGACCTGCTCCGATAAAATGTACCATTATTTTCTCCTTTGACTTTCTGTCTCATTTATTATATTTATAATTATATTTATCTTTATGAATATGTGCTTATTTATAATCCGTCTCTGTTTCCAATACAGATTGCTTATTTATAACTCTTTTTACTGAAGACTTTTCTTACTTCGTAAGCACATCAATGGTTCTCTGAATATCCTCATCAGAATGAGCTGCAGAAATAAACATTGCCTCAAACTGTGATGGTGCTACATAAATACCATTCTCTAACATATAGTTAAAGTAATCTGCATAAGCCTTTGTATCAGAAGAAGTTGCTCCGGCATAATCCTTTACATTCTCTCCTGTAAAGAAGGCACTCATAAGTGAACCAATCTGATTTACATGAATATCAATACCCTGTTTCTCTGCCCTTACCTTATAAGCTTTGGCAAGCTTCTTTGTATTTGCTTCAATCTTAGTATAAAGTTCTGGATGGTCTCTTAAAATTTCAAGAGTCTTGATTCCGGCTGTTGTCGCAATCGGATTACCAGATAAGGTTCCTGCCTGATAAACCTTTCCTGTCGGGGAAATATTTCTCATAATATCCTTACGTCCACCATAGATAGCCATTGGCATTCCACCACCGACAATCTTTCCGAAAGTAGATAAATCTGGCTTAATTCCAAACCATTCCTGTGCACCGCCGACACCAAGACGGAATCCTGTGATAACCTCATCGAAAATAAGAATTGTTCCATTCTCTGCTGTAATCTCACGAAGGAAAGGAAGGAAATCATCATCAGGAATTACAACACCCATATTCGCTGCAACCGGCTCTACGATAAGAGCTGCGATCTGATCTTTATTATTCTCAAATAACTCTCTTACGGAATCCTTATCATTATAAAGAGCAACTAAAGTCTGTGCTGCAAATGAAGCAGGAACTCCGCTGCTGTCTGGTACAGACTGTGTTAACGCTGCAGAACCGGCCTGTACTAATAATCCGTCTGAATGTCCATGATAACATCCCTTAAATTTAATAATCTTATCTCTTCCGGTAAATCCTCTGGCAGCACGAATCGCACTCATCGTCGCTTCTGTTCCTGAACTTACCATACGCATCATTTCCATAGATGGCACACATTCCTGTACAAGCTGTGCAAGCTGATTCTCCTTACCTGTCGGTGCTCCGAAAGTAAGGCCGTCAAAGCAGGCTTTTACTACTTCCTCAAGCACTTCCGGATGAGAATGTCCAAGAATGCCAGGTCCCCAGGAGCAAACATAATCAATAAACTTGTTTCCATCCACATCATAAACATAGGAACCCTTTGCATGGTCAATAAATAAAGGGTTCCTTCCTACCGCACCAAATGCTCTGACCGGAGAGTTTACACCACCTGGCATCAAATCAAGTGCTATCTTATATAATTCTTCTGACTTTACTGTGTTCAACACTTTCTCCTCCTTAAAATGAGATTATATTTACTTATTTTTTATACTTTTCGTAACCTTCAGAACAAGAGTGCCTATACTGCCTTATTCTGCCTCGTTCGATTATATCATGAATCTCTTTTTCACTAAAGATAGTTTTCGTAAAAAGAAGACAAAAAAACACCTTTTGTACAGGAAAGTTTTTGTTAATCATACTTTTTTTCATCATAATATATCTAAATATGATTATTATTTGTGTGGAATATTACAAGTAGTATGAAAAATTCCTGTTTTGTTAGCTGGGATGAAAGTATAATCCACCTGCAGCTATATCATTTATTATATTATATTCCATTACAGACATTATACGGATAGTTCCTCTGTTTTCTTCCTGATAACCACGATGTAAATCGCAGATTTTTGATACCTAATCTAAAAATATTCTATTTCTTTGTTTTAATTTTAACATTATAATAGTTTTGATTTATTCACTAAATAATCATGACATAAAACGCCCCGCAAAGTGCAGCACAATTGCCGCCATATTTGCATTACTCATAATATAGAAAGGATATCACGATATGTTCGGTTTCTTCAAAAGAAAAGAAAAAGAAAATGTAATTTATTCACCTTGTAAGGGGCAAGTCGTTCCACTTACAGAAGTTCCGGATCCGGTTTTTTCAGAGAAAGTTCTTGGCGATGGTTTTGCAGTAATTCCGGCAGAGGGAAAAATATATGCCCCGACAGATGGCGAAGTAACAATGGTCTTTGACACACTTCACGCCATTGGCTTAACAAGCAATCAAGGTACAGAACTATTAATTCACATCGGACTAGATACCGTTACTCTTGCCGGTGAACCATTCACATCATATGTTGCTGCCGGTGATAAAGTTAAAAAGGGCGACCTCTTAATGGAAATGAATCTGGATAAGATCAAAACAGCCGGATTAAATTGTATCACACCGGTTTTAATTAATAATACAGATACTTACGACAAAATAAGCCTTCAAAAAGAAGGGGACGTTTCATTAGACGAAGTAGTTCTTAAGCTTTCATAAAGAACTGCATTTAACAACAAACCTAATTGGAATAATCCAATTAAGTATATTTAAAAAAGAGAAGAAGGAGGGGGAAATTATGAAATTTCTTCAGAAACTAGGGAAAGCATTAATGCTTCCCGTAGCGGTACTTCCAATCTGCGGTATCCTTATGGGTATTGGATATTGGTTATGTCCGGCAACTATGCAGGGCGGAGATATCCAGGGGGCAGCAAATCTGATTGGTCTGTTTTTAGTAAAAGCCGGATCAGCTCTGATCGACCATATGCCAATTCTTTTTGCAATCGGTGTCGGTGTCGGTATGTCAGAGAAAAACGACGGAACTGGCGGAATCGCAGCTCTTGCATCCTGGCTGATGATTACAACACTTCTTTCAACAGGTTTTGTTACAACAATCATGCCATCCATCGCTGAGAGTGCAACAAAGACACTTGCATTCGATAAAATCGAGAATCCATTTATCGGAATTCTTGCCGGAATCATCGGATCAATGTGTTACAACAAGTTCAAAGATACAAAGCTTCCGGACTGGTTATCATTCTTCAGCGGTAAACGTTGTGTAGCAATTATTTCCGGTGTAGTTTCCATCATTGTATCCGCTGTATTATTATTTGTATGGCCATTACTTTTCGGTGCACTCGTATCACTTGGAAAAGCAGTTGCAGGTATGGACGTTGTCGGAGCAGGTATCTATGCATTCCTTAACCGTCTGTTAATCCCAACCGGATTACATCACGCTTTAAACAACGTATTCTGGTTTGACACTATCGGACTTGGTGACTTACAGCACTTCTGGGCTGGCGAGACATCTGCAGATGTAACATGGAGTCTTGGAATGTATATGTCAGGATTCTTCCCATGTATGATGTTCGGTATCCCTGGTGCAGCACTTGCAATGATCAAATGTGCGAAACCTGAGAAGAAAAAAGTGGCAATCGGTCTGGTTGCTTCAGCCGCAGTTTGTGCCTTCATCTGTGGTGTTACTGAACCATTTGAGTTTGGATTTATGTTCCTTGCACCTGCACTTTATGTGATTTACGCATTACTTTACGGTATCTTCACTATGATTACAGTTGCACTTGGCTTCCGTGCAGGATTTAGTTTCTCTGCCGGTGCTATGGATTTATTCTTCTCATCTTCACTTCCGGCAGCACAGAAGACATGGCTTATTATTCCATTAGGAATCGCAGCATTTTTAGTATTCTACTTTGTATTCCTCTTTGCGATTAAGAAGTTTGATCTCAAGACTCCAGGTAGAGAAGATGACGATATCGAAGCAGAAAAGAACGTAGAGTTAGTAAGTAACGACTACACTGCTATCGCTGCCAAAATCCTTGAAGGATGCGGCGGAAAAGAAAATATCGCAAGTATTGATAACTGTGTTACCAGATTAAGACTTGAAGTAAAAGATATGACAGCAGTAAATGATAAAGTAATTAAATCTGCAGGAGTTGCAGGGGTTATCAGACCCGGAAAAACTTCCGTACAGGTAATTATCGGAACTAAAGTTCAGTTTGTTGCTGATGCATTTTCACAGCTTTGTGAATAATAAAAAGTTCTAAAAAAGGTGGTGTCGCAGGAACGGTCCAATGACCGTACCTGCTGACATCACCTTTTATTTAATCCTCTAATTTCCAGATGTCTCTGTTATATTCTTCAATCGTTCTGTCGGAAGAGAAATATCCCGCTTTTGCAATATTCACAAGCATTTTCTGTACCCATTCTTCTCTGTTTTCATAGTCAGCATATGCCTGCTCTCTTGTCTTTACATACTCATCAAAATCAGGGAATGTCATAAACCAGTCTTTGGAGACAAGCTCATTAAACAATCTCTCTAATCTGTCTTTGTCACCGATCGCTTTCAGTTCTTCTCCTGTTATAAAGTCCACCGCTTCTTTGATTGCTGCATTCTCATTATAATATTTTGCCGCATGATAGCTTCCCTGCGCATATCTTTCAACAACCGTATCACTGGAATCTCCAAAGATATAAATATTATCGTCACCTACCAGTTCATGTATTTCAACATTTGCACCGTCTTCTGTTCCTAATGTGATCGCACCGTTAAGCATAAACTTCATATTACCTGTACCACTTGCTTCTTTGGAGGCAAGGGAAATCTGCTCTGAAATATCACAGGCTGGAATTAATTTTTCTGCCCATGTTACATTATAATTTTCCACCATCACAACATTAAGATACGGACTTACTTCCGGATCATTATTAATAAGCTGCTGCAGACAGAGGATCAGATGAATGATATCCTGAGCGATTATGTATGCCGGCGCTGCCTTCGCTCCAAAAATAACGGTTATCGGTGTGGATGGTTTCTTTCCTGCTTTAATCTCCAAATATTTATGGATGACATACAACGCATTCAACTGCTGTCTCTTGTACTCATGCAGTCGCTTAATCTGAATATCAAAAATAGAATTTTCATTAATCGCAACATTCTGTTTTTCCATCAATGCCTTCTTTAATTCCATTTTCTTAGCAGACTTTATCTCTAAAATCTGTTTTAATACTTTTTCATCATTTTTATAATCTAACAGCTTCTCTAACTGCATTGCATCTTTTTTAAATCCATCCCCGATAAGAGAAGTGATAAGTTCCGTCAACTGTGGATTACAGTGTAGCAGCCATCTTCTAAAAGTAATACCATTTGTCTTATTATTAAACTTCCCCGGATAAATTTCATAAAAATGGTGCAGCTCATTGTTTTTAAGAATCTCTGTATGTAAAGATGCCACTCCATTAACGCTGGAAGAATAATGAATATCAATATGAGCCATATGTACTCTTTCTTCTCCGTCAATAATATATACTTCCGGATTATGATATTTTCTTCTTACTTTATCATCTAAAACTTCGATGATCGGCATAAGCTGCGGCACTGCTTTTTTCAGGTAATAAATCGGCCATTTTTCCAACGCTTCTGCAAGTATCGTATGGTTTGTGTAAGCACAGCTCTTTGTCACCGCTTCAATCGCATCATCCATCTCAAGACCTCTCTCCACAAGTAGACGGATAAGCTCCGGAATTACCATCGTCGGATGTGTATCGTTAATCTGAATTACCACATAATCAGAAAGGTCATGTAAGTTGCATCCCTTTGCAACACATTCATCAAGAATCAACTGTGCCGCACTGGAAACCATAAAGTACTGCTGATAAATTCTAAGAATACGACCCGCCTCATCACTGTCATCTGGATAAAGAAACAGCGTAAGATTCTTTTTAATATCTTCCTTATTAAAGTTAATTCCATCTTCCACAATGCTTTCATCAACACTCTCTACATCAAACAAATGTAACTTATTTGATGTATTATTATATCCAATAACATCAATATCATACATTCTTGATTTCACTGTCATCCCTTTAAACTTAATGTCATATGTCACATCCGTTTTTGTAAGCCAGCTTTTCTCTGTAAGCCATGGATCCGGCACTGTTGTCTGCATATTATTTTCAAAAACCTGTCTGAACAGCCCAAAATGATAATTCAATCCAACACCATCGCCGTTTAATCCTAAAGTCGCGATAGAATCAATAAAGCAGGCCGCTAATCGTCCAAGTCCTCCGTTACCAAGAGACGGTTCCTTTTCAAACTCTTCGATTTCGCAAATATTTTTTCCATTCTGTGCAAGCTCTTCCTTTACCTCGTCATAAATTCCAAGATTGATAAGATTATTAGATAATAACTTTCCGATCAGGAATTCTGCGGATATATAATATAATTTTTTCTTAGAATTACCATGCTGCTTACCAGAAGCCATTTTCTTTGTTAATGTAAGCAATGCATAATAAAGTTCTTCATTTGTACATTCCGAAATTGATTTGCCGTACTCTGTTTTTACAAATTCTGAAAGTTTCATATTGCAATACCTCCCTTGAAAAGATAATGTATTCCCCAAATCCCTTATATTTGATTTCCCACAACTTTATAAAGAAATTTCGAGAATATTTCATAAAAGTTTCTCGTGTATTTTTACTGTGATTATATTATAATACTGTTATAATTTATTTTATTGCAGTACAGTCTTATATTTTTGCACAATACTATCTTTTTGATATTTATCTTTTTTAACATTCATTTTTGTCAATATGTAGTATTACAGATATAAAACATATATGATACTCAACACTCCTGTATACATATGTCTAATTGGATTTAGTATCTACATTATTTAAGAAAGGAAATTCTCGAATTTATCTTTGGATTCGACACATAAATTTAATGCATAAATTCGGTACACAAATACAGAAATGGATAAACTTCAATACAAAATATATCACGAAAACAAAACACATACTCCTGACGATTTTCCATACAACACCTACTTATGTTCCATCCCCTTAGACTTTCAATCAGTAAACCTTCACTGGCACGATGAAGTTGAGATTATTGTTATAAAAAAAGGAATCGGCATTGTCAGCGTAGACTTAACCACTTATTCTGTCAGTGCCGGGGACATTATTTTTGTTCTTCCCGGACAGCTTCATTCAATCAGCCAAAAAGACAATGCGATTATGGAATATGAAAATATCCTGTTTAAATCCAGTCTCTTAAAATCATCCGGTTATGACTTGTGTAATGATAAATTCATTCATCCACTTTTTTCAGGCAGCCTTAATATCTGCCCGGTCATCAATAGCCAGACTCCTTATTATTCCCCGGTCATCACCGCCATTAATGAAATCGACCACCTGTGTGATTTACGCCCCTATGCTTACCAGCTATCTGTCAAAGCACATTTATTTCAGATACTATATACTCTGGTTTCCAATTGCGGGAAAAATAAAATCAAACAAATGAACCAAAAGTCTCTCCAAAAAATAAAGACGATATTATCCTATATCTCCGATAATTTTCAGGAAAACATCACGATTGAAGACATCGCAAATTATTGCTTTTACAGCAAGTCCTACTTTATGAAATTTTTCAAAGAAACTATGGGAGTAAGCTTTATTCAATATCTTAATGACTATCGTTTAGAAATTGCAGCAGAACTACTCACTACAACAACCGATAATATTCTGGATATTGCATTCGCTACTGGGTTTAACAATATTTCTTACTTTAACAGATGCTTTAAAAAGAAGTATGGAGTTGCTCCAAGAAAATATAGATTCTGATTTGCCGCAGGCAAAGTTGACGCTCTTAAAGAGAGAAGATAGCCTATCTGGCGAATCCTCAAATCCTCCAACATAAATTCTGAATTTACTCCAATAGCCACAATCACCCTCGAGAAATTAAATTCTGAATTTGCATAGGGCTACCAAAAAACAGCTCCAAAAGAGAGAAGATACCCTATATTTGTGGCCTTAGCGAGGATTGAATGTGAGCCTTTCAGCGAACATTCAACCCACAGCGATAGAGTCACAAATATAGGGTATCTTCTCTCTTGAAGAGCGTCTTTTGAGGGCGTCTCCTTTGCTGCACAAATTAGAAGTTATCTCTTACCCATGATTGTACTTCATCTTCTGACAATCTTTCACCATCCTGCCAGTCACCTGTTCCAGCCATTTCTTTTAACAAGTTACCGCTATCACCGATTCCTGATGATGCTGCTGTACAGAATGTAATAACTTTTTTGCCCGTAAAGTCATTATTTTTTACAAAGTTATTTACTGGCCACGCTGCGATTCCCCACCAGATAGGATATCCGATAAATACGGTGTCGTAAGAATCCCAGTTATCTACGGTTGTTGTTACCAGTGGTACATCTCTTTCGTCTTCATTGTCATGTTCTCTGGAAACTCGGCTGTCATCATTGGTCCAGTCCAAATCATCATCTGAATATGGTACTTTAGGCTCGATTGCAAAGATATCTGCACCTGTTTCTTCTGCGATTTTCTCTGCCACACCTTTTGTTGTACCTGTTGCAGAATAGTATACAACCAAAGTTTTTCCTGTACTTCCAGTTGTATTATTGTCTGCTGTTGTATCTGCTTCTGTTGCATTTTCGGTTGTGTTTGCTTCTACACTTCCAGTTGTGCTTTCTGCTGCATTTTCTGTTGTTTCATTTGGTGCTTCAGTAGATGCACTACTCTGATTATTACTCGATGGAGACTGACTGTTCTTTGAAGAACCACAGCCTGTAAGTAATGCCATTGCCATTACTCCCGCTAAAACGATTGAGAGAATTTTTTTAATTTTCATATAGATTTCTCCTTGTCTTTATTTCTTACTTTTATGCATCAAAATATATCAAATTATAAAGTGCCATGACTATATTCAAAATTATAGATATGTATTCATACGTCTGCTTGTACCCTTAAGTCCTTACATCCGGCTTCATAAAAAATCTCTTCTTTTGACTTTTGCTTTCTGCCGATTTAATTTATGTCACTTTATCCTACCAGTTCTTTTTCTCCTTAGAACTATCGTGCTGTTTTTTCTTTCTTCTACCATATTTACGAACCACTCTACCATTTTCGGATCCTGATGTGAGAAGAAAGAGCTTTCTTTCTTATCAAGTTCTGCAATTGTGTTCATATCTTCGTCAGAAAGTGTGAAATCGAATACGTTGAAGTTTTCTTCCATTCGTTCTATATGTGTTGATTTTGGAATTACAATTACTCCTCTCTGGATATGCCAGCGAAGCATTACCTGTGCAGTAGTTTTATTGTATTTTTCTGCAATTTTAGCGATAACAGGATTATCAAATGTGCCTCCTCTTCCTTCGCCAAATGGAGCCCA
>NZ_CAKRCF010000005.1 GCF_934307085.1 uncultured Anaerobutyricum sp. | reverse complement strand
AATGTTGCCCGATATACAACCGGGCAACACAAAAATTTTATATTTTTTTAATTGTCTACTTGACGGGATGCACACCACTTATTGTTTTAGGTTCTTCTATTATTCTGCAAGTTACTATTTACTTGTCTTCCAGAATTGTAATTGCATTTTTACTATTTTATCCCGGAATATCACATGATAAGTTCTCCAACCTTTTGCGGGCATTATACTTTCTATTGCATCACCTTCTAATTCTCCTTGGAAAAGAATATTTCCTTTTAAATTTAATATTGTACATTCATTCTCCCGTGTTGCAATAATCTCTTTTCCCCACATCTCTATGGAATCATAATTCATGTCTAATTCACGATCTAACTTTCTCCCACCTTTTTTATTGTATACTTGAAGTATATATTTACCTTTTTCTGGTGTGTCTGTGTTATTTAATACATACCCTATATATTTATCACTTTCAAATATACTGGCTATCTCTTCCGTAAACTTTATCTCTTTTTCTACTTTAGGTGACTCTTCTATATTATAAAAATATGTTGCTGTCCCACCAAAAGCTGCCACTGTATTCTTATCCATGAAACTAATCTTAGGAATTAATATATTTTCATAATCAAATCCTCCTTTTAATGTCACATCATCTGACTGAAGCTGCCAGCTAAAATCATAAAAAGCAATTGATGTTTTTGACGTTACCCCTTCAATAGAGTAATAGCTGACCACAAGCTGTGTTCCATCTGGAGAAATCGCTGCCGTGACTGGATACCCAGTTTCTGCAACTGATGAACGCATATCAGCAATTAATTCACCTTTTTTACTATATACTTGTATATAATTACTATTCGTTCCTTCCAGAATCACCTCCATAATTCCCTGGTTAGATACTGTTGCCTGTACAATTGGATATTTCAATGTCAACTCTCGCACTTTTCCATTTTTATTAAATAAAATCAAATTATTTTCTCCTTTATCCCCCAGTACAGCATAAGAATCTGATTTTACCAAAAAAGGATGGGTGTATGATAATGCTACATTCCACTGAGAACGACCAAATTCCTTTTGAAATTCAATGCCATTATTACTATATTTTAAGTATCCTCCTTCAAAGGTCTCATATGAAACATCCGCATTTTCTTCTGTATTCGTCTTATCTTTATATCTGTAATATTGGCATCTACTAGTAGAAAGAATATAAAAAACACTTAATATCCCTATTAAAATCAAAACCGCTACTATGCCATTTCTCTTTCGCTGTCTTTTTTGACGCTGCTCCCGCTTTTCTTTTTCCCTTGCAAACCATTCAAAATCGTATACCTGCTTTTCCATTGTTCTCTCTTTCTATAAAATATATTGAACAATATATTCAACCTTTTTTTCTTTGCAGATATTATAACATACCCCTTTTTAATCTTCAATCTGAGGAATTTCCAGGATTTGTCCAGGATAAATTTCATCAACATTTTCTATTCCATTTGCCTCTGCGATTGTTTCTATATAATTATAGGACTGATACATTTTTTTGGAAATACCTGCCAGTGTGTCCCCTCTCTTTACTGTATAATAACCACTAATAGAATTCCATGTTTCTTTTGACTCTTCTGTGTCCGTTTCTTCTTTTGTTATTCCCCTATTTTCTGATGTTTGTCCCAAAGATGATTTTATGTCCGTTGTAGTAGTTTCTTCACTTGTTTCTACCTCTTGCTCACCATTGTTTTCCTGATTATACGACGATGATTCTGTTCTTGCAGTATTCGTTATTTCCGTTGCATCCGTCACTTCCTGCTGCCTGAATACTGACTGTGTTTTTTGATTATTCTGAAATTGTATAGCAGAGTGAGCTCCATATATTAAAAGCATAGCTACAACCACACTTCCCACCATATATACCGGATTTTGAAAAAAAGATTTTTTATGTAATTTTTTCTTTTTCTTCAATACCTTTTTATAATTTTTTACAACTGCTGTATCTCTTTTTAATGTATTTGAACCTCTGCCGGTCTCTGGCAATCGTCCCATCTCTCCTTCAGCAAGCATATAATTTTTCATTTCCTGATTTGTCTCATAATAAATATAGTAGCCCTTTTGTTTTTTCAAAGAATAATTTTCAAACTGATAAAATGCATCTTCATTCTCAAGAGCATCTATCATATAAAGAACTTTATTTTCTCCACTGAAATTGTCCACATGCGTCCGTATAATCTTGTCATTTAAATCCACAGAAAATCCCATTCTAGATAAAAACCAACCGCAGATTTCTAAATCAGGAAAAAACGAATCCCTAATACGATAAATCTCTGTCCAGCTCTCTTCTGAAAAAACAGTCTCTTCTAAATCCAACTCGAAGTTTTGACATGCCGCTGCTCCGCTTATAAACATACATTTTCCTATAGACGTTTTATACACTTTTCCAAATAAAATAGCTCCTCTGGCATACAGATTTTCCGGCTGTGCAAGCTTATTCAAATAAGTATACACATAATCTTCCATATAGATTTTCTTTGTTCCTGGCTCCCCAATCTGTCTATAATTTCTTGGCAGATTTCTTGATATCTCTCCAACTTTATTCCCTTTTTTCTGTTTTTCTTCTGCCATGAGTCTCCCACCTTCCCTGATTTTTTAGGATGATTCAATCATAGCATCTTCATTTTTTGTACCATGGCAGTTTTTGTCATATGCTTTCGCATTTTTCTTTCATTTTTCAAGTAAATAATGTTTAAACCTCCTCCACTTTGTCTATTTCTAAAAGTAGAATGTAGTTAATTGCTCAAAAATATTAAATTTTCCGATTCTATATGTACGCTTTTGAATAATGATTACAATAAAACCACTATTAAAGAGAGGATTTCAAAATGGAATTTAGACAAAAAAAAGAGAAGCACTGCCAGTATTTTTCCCCTGATAGTACTTCTTCTATACTTTTTTCAAATATGCTCAATAAATATATTACCCACACAAAAAAACAAAAGGATACCCTCATTCTTCTTTGCATTGGAACAGATAAAATAACCGGTGACTGCCTTGGTCCTCTTGTTGGCTCTAAATTACAAAAAAAATCTTTCCCTTATCCACTTTATGGTACATTACAATTTCCACTTCATGCAGGCAATTTGTCCACCCATCTTTCTGAAATTTCTCACATTCATCCTAATGCATGTATTCTTGCCATCGATGCCGCTGTGGGGTCCAAAAAACATATTGGCCTCATTTCTTTATCCTGCAATCCCCTTTTTCCTGGCAAAGGCATATCGCGCCCACTGTCTCCTGTAGGACAGATCTCTATTACCGGAATTATAAATGAAGCCTCTTCTTCGAGCGAAATTCTTCTTCCCTACACTAGCCTCTACCTTGTAGATAAATTGGCAGAATATATTTGCAACGGCATAATTTCAGCTATAAATAATAAGTTATAAAACAAGTAACAGCCCCGCTATAGAGAAAGTACAGGGGCTGTTACCAGTTCAACAAATTACTATTTATTTTCAGCTTCGAATTTCTTCATAAATTCTACCAGCTTCTCAACACCTTCGATTGGCATTGCATTATAGATAGATGCACGCATACCACCAACTGTTCTGTGACCTTTGAGGTTTACAAAACCGTTTGCTTCTGCTTCTGCTACGAACTTAGCGTCTAATTCCTTATCACCTGTTACGAAAGGCACGTTCATGAGAGAACGGTCTTCTTTTACTACTGTTCCTTTGAACATTTCACTTTCGTCTAAGAAATCATAAAGGATTTTTGCTTTCTTTTCGTTGTATTCTTTCATTGCCTGAAGTCCACCTTGTTTTTTCAGCCATTTGAACACTTTACCGCAGATATAGATGCCGTAGCATGGTGGTGTGTTATAAAGGGAATCTTTATCTGCCTGTGTTTTGTATTTGAGCATGGTAGGTGTTCCTTCCATCACATCATCACGAATTAAATCTTCACGGATAATTACAATTACTACACCAGCTGGCCCTACATTTTTCTGTACTCCACCGTAGATTACGCCGTATTTTTCTACGTCGTGTGGTTCGGATAAGAAACAGGAAGATACGTCAGCAACTAATGTTTTACCTTTTGTGTTAGGTAACTTTTTATATTTTGTTCCGTAAATGGTATTGTTCTCACAGATGTAAACATAGTCTGCATCTTCATCAATTGGAAGGTCAGAACAATCTGGGATGTAAGAGAATGTTTTATCTTCGGAAGATGCAATCTTTACTGCCTTTCCGTAACGGCTTGCTTCCTGATAAGCCTTCTTAGCCCACTGTCCTGTAACGATGTAATCTGCAACCCCATTCTTCATAAGGTTCATAGGAATCGCTGAGAACTGCTGTGAAGCTCCACCCTGTAAGAATAAAACTTTGTAGTTATCAGGAATGTTCATGAGATCTCTTAAGTCCTGTTCCGCTTCTTTGATAATGTCATCAAATACTTTGGAACGATGGCTCATCTCCATAACAGACATTCCGCAGCCTTTATAATCTAACATTTCATCTGCTGCTTCTTTTAATACCTCTTCCGGCAATACGGCCGGACCTGCTGAGAAATTATATACTCTTCCCATTTTTAACGTATCCTCCTTATATTATTTATTAAAAATAATTATTTATCGCGTTACTGCGTTATATTTACGCATTATAACACACTTTGACGAATTGTTAACAGTATTTTTTAAATATCGGCACTTTTTTGCAATTTTCACTTTATAAACTTTCAAAATTGACTACTTTCACGAAATTTTTTGAATATTTTTTCTCCAATTCTGATTTGTCCCTGATTTAATCAAAATCAAAAAACTAACTATTTTAATTAGCAAAAGAACTCATGCCGGGCAAATTTTTATCTACAACAAAAAATGAAGCATGGCATCATCATATTAATAGCTACAAAAAGCATTTTTCAAGCACGCTCTAGATAGTTCTCTAATCCGTCTAGATATAGGGCATTTCAATTTTAATTTAAATGACTATAGATAGTTGCATTGAATGATTATAGATAGTAACAAATTGACAAATGATTGTAAATTGGTTACACTTGCAGAAATACCATTTCCACCTGTACATTATATGTACTATCAGAGAATGTCATTTATATCAGAAAGGAGCTTTTATGAGAATTTGGTGCAAACTTTTTGAAAAAAACCATATGCTTAAAGATACAGTTATGGAAAACTATGATATGTCTATGTCCCGCACTGCCAAAGTATATGATTGTTTAGAACGTGCCTGTTATGAGTTTGACCTTGAAAAACCAATGTGGCTTGATAAAAACAAACGAGAATTTATTAGGCATGCGCGGACTCGTTTTTATCAGGATAACTTTATTGAACATATTGACTTTGACTACCTTGATTTTCAAGTCATCGAGGAGGATTATTAATATTTTTTCTTTTTTAGAATATATTAATAAATACTTTCTGCAAAATATACATTACACTTTGGAACTTACAGGCATCCTATAGGCAATGGAGAATGTCACTGAGAAAAAGTTATTGATAATCTTTCTCCAATATGTTATACTCGCACTCAGACATTATTCCGTGAGGGAGTAGCAAGCGCTCTTTAATGCGTTCGAGCGTAGCAAGTCAACATACTGGCCTAACTCGCCTGGCTTGTTTTAAATTGCGAGACTCATGTATAACTGTGGTAAGCTATACAGGGGTCTTTTTATATTTTTATTACAATTACCTGAGCATAGCTTATCGCTATGCTTTTTTTACTTTTCAGAATTCTATATTTACAATAAATTGTGATTTTGTAAATAGTTTCTGAATAGTCAATCATTTTTTGTTACTATAATGATTACTTTAAAGCTGCGTTACCAATGTACTCTTGGAATCTTTTATGCCTGATTATATATGAGCTTTATATCGATTCTACTGAGTATCCATAACAAACAGGAGGGATTTTTCAATGACTTGGAGCTTACTATTTTTTACTACTAACATTCTCTTAGGCGTTGGCCTTGCAATGGATGCTTTTTCCGTATCTATGGCAAATGGTCTCAACGAACCACATATGAAAAAGGGGCGCATGTGTACGATTGCCGGTGTATTCGGCGGATTTCAGGCTCTCATGCCTATGACTGGCTGGTTTTGCGTACATACTATCGCCGAGTACTTTCACGTATTTGAAAAATTTATTCCGTGGATTGCTTTAATTCTTCTTCTCTTTATTGGCGGCAAAATGCTAATTGAAGGCATTAAAAACAACTGTGAAGAAGAAATATCCCACGTTGGACCATGGGCCTTATTTGTTCAAGGTATTGCGACGTCCATTGATGCACTATCTGTAGGATTCACCATCGCAGAATATAACTGGATTATGGCTCTCGTTGCTTCTTTAATTATTGCGACAGTTACTTTTTTTATCTGCATTGGCGGTCTGATAATAGGAAAACAGTTTGGTACAAAGCTGTCTAATAAAGCGCAGATTCTTGGTGGAATTATTTTAATTGCCATTGGAATAGAAATTTTTGTTAAGGGAGTTTTTTAGACAGAATATAAAACAACCCATATTATTGCAAATGTGATTTTAATCGCAGCACGTTGAATGTTTATCTCATGCTCGCATCCAACACTTACTCCAGAAACACTTTTGTTATAATATGGGGTATTTCGTTTTGAAGAACCCGACATAATGTCATGTTTTTAGTTTTATCTGTTTAAATTTTATAAATTACTATTCATATTTCTTTTTCCAGAAATATATATTTTAAAGAACTTATTTTTCCGGAGCTTTTCTTATGAAAAAATATGTAATTATTTTTCTTTGCATCGTTTCCTCTTTTCTAATTTACGGTTGTCATTTGCCTTTTTCTCATAACAAAAAGCAAATTTCTTTATCAAATTCTCAGGATACTGATTCTTCCCCCAAATTTTCTATTGATAAAAATTCTGCCGCCGAGAACTTTTCTGCGTCAAATCAAAAAAAAGATTCTAACCATAGTTCTAATTCAAATGAGCAAAAACAACATATTTCTTCCAATACAGAGATGACCACACAAGAAAAAAAGGCAGTTTCTTCAATTGACCCTGACACTCTTCCTAATACGAAGATGGAATGGTGGATTAAGCGAGAAGATAATCATGCAACTCCTTCTGCTCAGGAAGAAATAGATCTTTCCCGTTACGACGCCTGTTATGTAAAAACAAATCTTAAAGATGGGGAAAAACCAATTTTTCTTACATTTGATTGTGGATATGAAAATGGATATACCCCTGTGATTCTTGATGTGTTGAAAAAACACAAGGCTCCTGGGGCATTCTTCCTGTGCCGACATTATATTGAAGATCAGCCTGAACTGGTAAAAAGAATGAAAAAAGAAGGGCATATTGTAGGAAATCATACTTCCCATCACATTTGTATGCCGGAAACAGATTCAAGAAAAGTTCGTGAGGAAATTACCGACAATGCAAATTATATGAAAGAGGCGACCGGATACGAAATGGATCATTTTTTCCGGCCGCCAAAAGGAGAATATAGCGAGCGTACCCTTCAGATTACAAAAGATGTCGGGTATACCACAGTTTTCTGGAGCATGGCTTATCTTGATTATGATGTTGATAATCAACCAGGAAGTGATTATGTTATTAATCACTTTGAAAAATACATTCATCCCGGAGCCATTCCATTAATTCATAATATATCAAAATCAAACGCTGAAGCTTTAGATACAGTTCTCACCAATCTAGAGAAAGATGGCTATACTTTCCACTCTCTGTCTGATCTAAAGAAAGGTTAGGCAAAGAACTCTTGCAAAACATCTTCAAGCACTTTCTTTTCTTCCAAAGATACCGGCTCGTCTTTCGCTTTCTTCTTTGTGTTCTCTCTTGCATAACGAAGAAGGCGGCGACGCTGTTCTCTTGAAGTTCCATCCTCCAGATCAGTTTCTCTGCCTGCAATTGTATTTTCCAGTACATTTTGCAGGTAGTCGTTCATATTCATAATAATACGATGTTCCTTTACATCTGCACGAAGGAGAATGTCAAGGAATATCAGTCCAAAAGCAGCTATCACGCCTGTAAGATAGGTGATAATTACGTTGGTAAGTTCACCTCCTCCCTGTGAGGCAGCCAACGCTCCTGCCGCTCCCATTATCGCACATGCTGCTATTGTCAGTCGATACAGTGTTCTCCAAAATCCACAAGGTAATCCACAAACTCTTTTTTTGCGAAAATATTTATCCACAAAAGTTTCTACGTTATTCACCTTGATATCCATTTCATGATAATCTTCATACTTCTTTTTCAGGGAAACAAGCCATTTTTTCTTTGTATGTCCTATGTTCGAAGTCGCACGTATCATACTACTGTATGATATCGTCAACACCGCCCAGCTCAATACTCCGACAAAACAACAGACAACAATTACTTTTACAAAAACGGTATTACCAAGAATAAAATCAAACATTTTCTTCCCTCCTAGTTATTTCAAACATTTTCATATTCATAATTTTGATTATAAATAAATTCCCAGGAATCTCGTCTATCCGAGAGTCTGTTTTTCAATCCCACTCTCTGGCGAGAAGTTTAATATTATCAAGTAATACAGTCCAGCTCAGACTCTTTTTCTGGTCAGATTTATGTACGGATTGCTTCTCGGCATGGGCCCCAGCCGAAAGTATCTGCGAATTGGGTATCTCGTCTGCCATGACTCACCCTCATTCTGTTCTGCCATCCGAAATTATTTTTCTCTGTCTGGATTGTGACCCAATTATACGAAATGAAAATCCATTTGAAAAGGGGGATTCGTTCGTAAAAAAAATCCCTTCTCCGCCAAAAGGAAAAGGGATTCGAATACTTCTTTATAAAAATGACTTATTTAGACATCTTAAGAAACATCGCCGCAAGTAACTTCACTGTATGCACAATAGCCTGTTCCTCAAAAGCCTCATATGCAACTGGTGCACTGTTATCTGCTTTATCAGAAATCGCGCGAATGATAACAAATGGAATCTTATTCAATGTTGCAACCTGTGCCATAGATGCTCCTTCCATCTCTGCACAGTATCCATCGTAATCTTTTACGAGAGCTGCCTTTGTGTCATTATCAGAAATGAACTGATCTCCTGTTACGACCCTTCCTACAAAACACTGAATCTCCGGATTAACAATCTCACATGCTTCCTTTGCCATCTCCACTAACTCTGTGTCTGCTGTAAATACGGATGTCTCCATCCCTGGAATAACACTCTTCTTATAGCCAAGACCTGTCACATCAAAATCGTGCTGAATCGCATCACTGGAAATAACAATATCACCAACATTAATATCTTTGTAAAGGCCACCTGCAACACCTGTGTTAATTAACATATCTACACCGTAAATATTCACAAGAATCTGTGTACAGATTGCCATATTTACCTTACCAATACCACTCTGAACAACAACAGCATCCTGATTCCATAACTTTCCTTTGTTGAAAGTCATACCTGCCATCGTTTTAGACTCCGCATCTTCCATCTGGTTAATGAGAGACGCAACTTCTTCCTCCATTGCTCCAATTACACCAATACAAACCATATTTTCTTCCTCCATGTATTATTCTGATACTTAATGTTCTATTTTTAACTATTGTCAAAACAAGTAGACTAATTATAACACAGATGACCCCCTCACGTCATTAGGAATTTCTGACTTTGATAATTTGAAAATTTGAAATTAGAGTCTGTAGGTTTTTGCGGTCGAACAATTTGGACTCGGTTATAGAAAGCATTTTTACATATTGCCCTTTTCTCAGTTTCGTCAAGTACCCCAAATTAGGCATTTTTTCTCTATTTTTTTAAGAGAAAAGGTGATATACTGTCATTACAATTTTGGAAGAGTATTTTTACATAGAGGAGGAATAACGATGTACAGTTATAAAACAAAAGGTGTTTGTTCACGCGAAATCCAGTTTGACGTAGAGAATGATATTATTAAGGAAGTTCGTTTTATTGGCGGATGTATGGGTAATACTCAGGGCGTTGCAGCACTTGCTAAAGGACGTAATATAGATGAAGTAATTAATATTATCAAGGGAATTGACTGCGGTGGCAGAGGGACTTCCTGTCCTGACCAGCTTGCACTTGCTCTTATGGCATACAAACAGCAACAGGCATAATCTATATTTACTATAAGTGATATCCACACTGGTGGTTGTCGTAATATTTCATTCAACAACATAATACAAACCGTGGGACACACGGGGTTAGCTCGCTTATGCTTAGCACATTGGTGCTATTGAGCGAGAACCAAACTCGCCGGAGTGAGGGAGGATGTCACATATTTACCTCAGGAGGGTTTATTAAGTATGAAACGAATCGTTTTAACCGGCGGCGGAACAGCCGGTCATGTTACGCCAAATATGGCATTGGTTCCAAGCTTAAAAGAAGCCGGATATGATATTCAATACATCGGTTCTTATAATGGTATCGAAAAAAGATTAATCGAAGAAATGGGTATTCCTTACCACGGAATCTCCTCTGGTAAGCTTCGCCGTTATTTTGATCCTAAAAACTTTTCTGACCCATTTAAAGTTATGAAAGGTTATCTTGAAGCTTCCCATATGATTCGTAAATTAAAACCAGATATTGTTTTCTCTAAGGGTGGATTCGTGTCTGTTCCAGTTGTTCTTGCTGCAAAAAGAAGACATGTACCTGTTATTATTCATGAATCTGATCTCACACCAGGTCTTGCCAATAAAATTTGTATTCCTGCAGCAACAAAGGTCTGCTGTAACTTCCCGGAAACATTAAAACACCTTCCTGAAAATAAGGCTATTTTAACTGGTTCTCCAATTCGTCAGGAGCTTTTCTCCGGCAATAAAGAAGAGGGGCTTCGTATCTGTGGATTTGATGATTCCAAACCGGTTCTCCTTGTAATGGGCGGCAGTCTTGGTGCAGTTGCTATTAATAACTCCATCCGCGAGAACTTAGATGAACTGTTAAAACAGTTCCAGATTATTCATTTATGCGGTCGAGGTCATTATGATACTTCCCTTGATGGCACGAAAGGTTACAAACAGTTTGAATATGCAAAAAAAGAGTTAACTCATTTATTTGCAGCTACAGACTTAATCGTCTCAAGAGCCGGAGCTAATGCTATATGCGAACTTCTTGCTCTCAAGAAACCAAACATTCTGATTCCACTCCCAGCTTCTCAGAGCCGTGGTGACCAGCTTTTAAACGCTGCTTCTTTTGAGAAGTCCGGATACAGCTATGTACTTCAGGAAGAAGAACTTACGAGCAATACTTTATTAAAGGCCGTACAGTATGTTTACGATGAACGTGAAGAATATATTCAGACATTAAAAGAAAGTAAGCTCAATAGAGCGATTCCTATCATAATGGATTTAATCACTAAGTATTCTAAATAGTAATTTGTAGAACTGGTAACAGACGCCGCTGCCAAGGAGTTTGTATTCGGATTGCTCAGATGACTTCTAAAGAAGGATTTATTCTAAGGATGATTTTGCTTCGTTGCGCTAAACATTCCGTGTTGCCTGATAAAACAACCTTGCTCGAAAACGAGCTCGCAAGGTTACAGTCAACACTCCACAGCGCAAAGGCACAAAATCATCCTTAGAATAAATCCTTCTTTTTCAATTTTTTGAGCAATCCGATAGAAGCCTGTGATTTTCAGCGACTGTGTAGTTTATAAATATTATAAGATTTTGGTTGTCTTTACAAATTACAATGGGAGAGAGAAGGGGATTCTCCAAAGACTTTTGTCTGAACCCCCAGGTATCTTCATCTATTGTTGGTAATAGAATTTAACAGCCGCATCAGAAGAATTTTTCCCAGATTGCACAAAGAATATGAAAAAGAAGCACGAAAACTTTAGCTCATTTTGAGCCTTTGTGCTGCGGAATTTTGACCATAGAAACTTCGGACTGCTTTCTCCGAAGTTTCTGCTTTACTGGGCAAAATGGAGCGTTTAGCACAACGGAACAAAATGAACTAAAGTTTTCGTGCTTCTTTTCAATAATCCTTCTGGTAATCCACCCACTAACTCATCTATAGCGGCGTCTATTACCGCTTCACCAAATTACTATTTGACAAGACCTCATAACTTCCAGCGCACTTTCGTGCTTTTCTGGTGTTACTCCCGCACAACACTTACTATCCACAGAAATCGGCACTTCCGGTAAAAATGCTTTAATAAGTAATGCATTTGACACAACACAAATATCTGTACATAACCCAATAAGTTCTATAGACTCTATTTCTTTTTCTTTATGAAGTTCTTTTAAGAAGTTCGCCAGTTTACGGGAACCAAAAGTTTCTTTTTCAAAAACAGCAAGTGATTTTTTAATATATGGTTGAAGTTCTTCTATAATTTCATGTCCTGCTGTTTCTTTAATACAATGAGGAATTGGAAGATTCTGTCCCTCCTGCGTACTCATATAATCCTCTCCATGTGTATCTTTCGTAAAGATAATATCCCCATCAAAGTTCTCAATCTTCTTCTTAACTGCCGGAACAATTGCCTGTGCCTCTTTCGTCCCAAGTGAACCATCTACAAAGTCCTTTTGCATATCTACTATTATTAATATCTTTTCCATAGTTTTTCCTTTCAATTACTATTTCATCTCCAATCCTATTGGACAATGATCCGAGCCCATTACAGTCTTATAGATAGTTGTATCTTTAATTTTTTCTTTCCAGCGTTCGGATACCACAAAATAATCTATACGCCAACCAGCATCTTTTTCTCTGGCTTTGAATCGATAAGACCACCAGGTATATGCTCCTGCAAGTTCTGGATTAAGGTAACGGAAACTATCAACAAATCCTGCATTTAAGAGTTCTGTAAATTTATCTCTTTCTTCCTGTGTAAATCCAGCATTCTTTTTATTTGTTTTTGGATTTTTAAGGTCGATTTCCTCATGTGCCACATTAAGATCACCTGTCATAATAACCGGTTTTTCTTTATCAAGTTCCTGTAAATATTCTCTGAAATCGTCTTCCCATTTCATACGGTAATCTAAACGTTTTAATTCTGACTGAGAGTTCGGTGTGTATACAGTAACAAAGAAAAAATCTTCAAACTCCAATGTGATGACCCTGCCCTCCTGGTCATGTTCTTCCATTCCAATTCCGTTCCATACTTTTAATGGATGTTTCTTTGTAAATACTGCTGTTCCTGAATACCCTTTTTTCTCTGCATAGTTCCAGTAACATTCATAACCTTCTGGTGAAAAGTCAATCTGTCCTTCCTGAAGTTTTGTTTCCTGTACACATAAAATATCTGCATCTACTTCTTTGAAAAAGTCTTCAAAGCCCTTTTTTACGCAGGCACGAAGTCCATTTACATTCCATGATATTAATTTCATACATTAAGTCCTTTCATTTTTTCTTAATTTTATAGTAATACAATAACATAGCCCTATTTGTATCCATTATAACTATCCGGAACTTCTTCTTAACTATATTATAATGATAAAAATTCAAGTTTTACAACAACAGATTATAGATAAAACTATTATAATCTTGATTTTCAGACAATATCTATAGCGAAATCATGCCTTGCTGTCCTTATAAAATCTACTTATATTCCATATCTATTGTTATCGAATTATCCTTCACTGCTGCTTCAGCTATGCTTCCACATACCAACGGCATCATTGGTGGTAAATGTCCGATATCCAAATCCATAATTATCGGTACATTATATTTTGATAAAATGTCTACCACTGCCTTATACTGGTCAAGTCCAAAAAACTCTTCTCCGTAACAATATGGTCTTCCGATTAAGAAACCTTTTGCGTTTTTAAACCAACCTGCAGCATCAAGTTGCCATAATGCCCTGCGGATGCCCATTACATTAAGATCACAGGCTTCTAAGAACCATAACACACCTTCTTCCTTATATTTTTCGTTAAATTCTGCAACTTTATCAAACTTTGTACCACACAGTGTAGCCAGACAATCTAGACATCCTCCTAAGAGTCTGCCTTTTACAGAAATTTCTGAACTTATATGTTGCTCTTCTTCTAACGAACTATCAACATCTCCCATCACACTTTCTAAATTTGAAGAACATTTTGCTTTTTTTGTATTTTCTATATGCCCTGAAGTTTTTAATTTTTCTTCATTAGAATTTCCTGTTTTTATTTCTGCAGAAAGTAGCCCTGTTTCCTTCGTCCAGGTATGAATCTGGAATTTTTCTGTTACATTATACGGCACTAAAGGATTCTCTTCCGTCTTTAAACCTTCTTTTTCCCATTTGTCGTAATTGTGTACTTTTTTACACATTCCTGTTAACACATTCATGGCATCTTTTAACGATTTGTGCCACGGTTCCATACCAAAAGCTGCCGCACACGGACCATAAATGGCTGCCGTATCGCAAAGTGTTACCAGTAAAAATATAAGATTTGTGTTATCTGAATAGCCCATAAACCACTTTGGTTCACTCTGACGAAGTTTTTCAAAGTCCACATGTTCGAGAATCTCGCACATTAATTCTCCGCCACCGCAGGATATGAGAACGTCTACATCTTCTTTTCCATACCACTCACAAAACTCTTGAGCACATTTTTCTGGTGTATTACTTATCCCAATGCCGCATCCTTCATAGACATTTGGCCCAAGACTTAAAGAATATCCTGCATTTGCCCATATTTTCTTTGCATTAGCAAATGCACTTTTATAAGGTTCTATGTTGCATCCAAAAGATGGAGCAACAAATCCTATCGTACCATTTTCAGGTAAAAATTTCCCGTATTTCATTCTATTTTTCCTCCTGTTTTTATCATACCATAAACTTCCATGTTGTTACCAGTCCAGTCTTAATTGTTAAGGTTTTTAACATCATTTGTCCAGAAGTGTTACAGAATTGTTAACTTTCTCTTGACATTTCTTAATAATTATATTAATATAGGTAATGTGCTAATCAGAAAACACAGATTTTTTTAAAAAGGAGATATCATTTGAAATATTTAAAGTCAAAATTATTTATTAGTTTATTTGCAACATTATTAATATTTGGTTTCTGTATGTCAAAACCTGCACAGGTTCAGGCAGAGGAAGCTGATTCCACAAACATGGTTCGTTGGATGAGCATTTGTGAGAATATGGGTAACAATATCGAAAAGAAACATTTCGTTTATAGTAATAGCTCTACAAAGAATACATACCGTGCCGCAGTAAAGAAAAGAAAACGTTCTAACTGTGCATTATATGTTTCCTGGTGCTTACAGCAGTATGGAGCATTTAAATCTGGCCAGACTATTTATATTCGTCGCGGAAGTTCCCATATTAAGAAGAATTTCAAACGTTGGAGTAGCAAAGTACAGGTCATTCGAGTAAATAAACGTGCCTCTCGCGTAAATTTAAAAAAGGGTGACATCGTTCTTTGGAACAGTATTGGACATACTAATATTTACGCTGGTGAAAATTCCTCTGGCGACCGTTTATGGTATGATGCTGGTAAGTCTGCTACATATAGTCATCGTTCTGGCAGCCGTTTTGAAAATATCGGAAAGAAAACACAGGGATATTTAAATTCTAAAAAGATTTCTTACATCATCAGAATTAAAGGTCTCTAAAATAAATTAATTTTAAAATAAATATTTCAAAATCGGTGATATATAATCCCCACGAAGTTTTTCGTGGGGATATTTTTATATGAACTAGAGCGTGTTTGAAAAAATGCTTTCTGCAAGATGTACATCACAATTTATAGGAGATTTCTCCTGAATAAGGGAAGCATAGCGGAACTACATCAACGAATAAATACATCCGAAAGCTTTAATTAAGTCTATTTTTTCATAATTGCATCAATTGCATCAATTAAACCTGCGCGTACTCCGGCATGTTCTAATGCATCTACACCACAAATAGTCGTTCCTGCCGGGGAACAGACATTATCTTTTAATACTCCTGGATGATCCCCTGTCTCAAGTTGAAGCTTTGCACTTCCAAGAATCATCTGCGATACCATCTCATATGCCTGTTTTCTAGGCACTCCATATTTTACTCCGGCATCTCCTAACGCTTCAATAATTAAATCTATAAAAGCAGGTCCGCAACCTGTAAGTGCCCCACCGATTCCCATTAGATGTACTGGTAATTCGATTACAATTCCTAACGCTTCAAATAAATTCTTAATTTCTTCTCTTTCTTCTGGCAAAAGAGAATTTTTCTCCTCAAATAAAAGAACTCCTTCTCCTACCATTGCTGGTGTATTTGGCATGATAAACTGAAGTCTTGTACTATCATCAAGATAATCCTGATATTTATCATAATTCCAGCCTGCTGCAATAGAAATCAAAGCCTTTCCCTTTAACTCTTCCTTAATTTCAGAAAGAACTCCCTCTATCTGATATGGTTTACATGCCATAATCAGCGTATCTGTCTTCTCTGTCAATTCTTTTAAATCCTTACATGGAATAAAACCTATTTTTTCTGCGTTTACTACAAGCTTATCATAATGAGGTGCATACGCAAATACTTCCTCTTTCTTCATTAATCCTTTCTGCAGAATTCCAGCAGCAATTGCTCCTGCCATATTTCCCATTCCAATAAATCCTATTGTTTTCATTTTATCCTCCTGTCAACTAACTTTATAGATTTAAATAGCAACGTTTTCATAATTCTAAAGTAAAATTACTTAACATTTCTTCTATGGTTGCTTTATTCTGGGAAGTTAAATCACACCCAGAATCTTATTTGCTGATAGTTTAACATATTTTTTTCTATCTCTCACTCTTTTTCATCATTTTTGTGGTATGATTCTAAAGAAACAAAGGAAATCAATTTTTTAAGAAGAAACTCTTGGAAATATAAATTTATTACAATAGGATTTTTACTATGGACTTTACAAAAAATATAAACTTATCAATCAATCAAACTTCTATTAATAAAATATCTACTTCCTATTTTATTACGGATGCCCTAATTCTTTTCTGGGAACCTGTTACTTCTGGCTGCCGCCTACTTCGTTGTTTTGGAAACAGTCCTGTATTGAACGTTCCCGGTATGATTAACAAAAAAGAAATCGTTGAAATTGGCCCCTATTGTTTTTCCCGCTCCCGCCCCAAATTTCCTGAAAAAATATACAAAACTATTTTCATAGATATAGGAAATCAAAAAACTACTCTTGAAAACGGGCAGACTTTTAATCAGAAGGATTTTGACTTTTCTATACTCGGAACAGAACTTGACGGTACCTTTCTCGAAGAAGTAACTCTTCCTGATTGTGTGACTACACTTCACAATGCAGCGTTTTATAACTGCCGCAAATTAAAAACACTTTCCGTTGGAACAAAAATTTCCGGTATTGGAAGCGACGAATTTATGAATGATTCTCTTCTTGAACATCTTATTATTCGAGGAAAAGATTCTGAGATAAGTGGCCTGTCTCTTATTTTAGAAAGAATTGCAGAAAATATTACCGTTTCTTTCTGTCCAAATTCTTCCTCTTTTCCAGAAAGTGTTGTGTTCTTTCCCGAATATTATGAGTGGCTCGATGAAATTTCTCCTGCACATATTTTTAGTCGAAGCATTCATGGTGAAGGATTTCGCATGCGAAAAAGCTTTGAGAATCGTATTCTCGATTACAGAAAATATGATTCCTGCCTTGAAAATGCTCTTACTGTCGAATCTCCGGAATCTTTATGTAAAATCGCTTTAAACAGGCTTCGCTGGCCTTCTCGACTGGAAAACATTTCCAGAGAAAAATATGAAAATGTTATAAAAAAATATATGGATACTGCCTTGGCACTTGCTGTAAAAGAACAGAACTTTCCACTGCTTCAATTTATTTGCACACACTTTTCTCCAGATATTCCCAACCTTTCTACTGCTATTGAATTATGTATAGAAAAAGAATGGGGCGAAGGAAATGCTTTCTTACTTGAAACAAAGCACAAAACTTTTTCTAAGAAAACTTTTGATTTTGACTTAGATTTTTAGGAGGTGATACTATGACTCAAACAGAATGGGAAAATGAAATGTGCATTAAGATTCTCGAACTTATTCAAAATGAACTATATGTAGATTTTCGTTATCTTGATGTTGCAATTTCCGCACTTACCTTAATGCCGAATGAAACTCTCCGTTCTACAGCAACAGACGGAATCTCCCTATTTTTCCCGCCAGAGCAGATTTTACGAGTCTTCCGCTTTAATCCTCTTTTTTTAAATCGTGCCGTGCTACACAGTGTTTTTCACTGTATTTTCCGCCATTTGTGGATTCGTGGAAGCCGTAATTCAGACTTATGGAATCTTTCCTGCGATATTACTGTAGAATGGATTATTGATTCCTTTGAAAAGAAAAGTGTAAAGCGTGCCCTTTCCGGAATAAGAACAAATATTTATAACGATTTTCGTCAATATAATATTCCTGTTACAGCCGCAAATATTTACAGATACCTTTTATCTGATGTTGCTGATAATCCAGATCGATTAAATCAACTCACAATGGAATTTTTCACAGATGATCACCGTTTCTGGCCGAAAGACCCTTCAACTTCCCCTTCTACCGCAAAAGCTGGACAATCGTGGGACAAAATCAGCCGTCGAATGGAACAGGAATTAAATCTTCGTGGAGATAATTCTGCGTCTGGTGTTGATGCTATGAAAACACAAATCAAAGAAGGCCAAAGCCGTCGCTCTTACAAAGACTTCCTGCGAAAATTTACTGTTCTTCAGGAAGAACTTCACTGCGATTATGATGAATTTGATTTAAACTACTATTCTTACGGACTACGTCTGTATAAGAATATGCCGTTAATCGAACCTTTAGAAAGCCGGGAAGTAACTAAGATTTCTGAATTTGTTATTATAATTGATACTAGCTACTCAACCAACGGTCCTCTTGTTCAAAAATTTTTAGAAGAAACCTTCCAGATTATTCAAGAACGGGATAGTTTTTTCCACAAAAGTCAGATTCGAATTATTCAATGTGACAATCAAGTACATTCCGACGCCGTTATCAAGGAACAGAAGGACATTTTAAAACTGTTGCATAACTTTGAATTAATTGGTGGCGGTGGTACTGATTTCCGTCCTGCTTTTTCTTACATCAATAAATTACTTGAAGATGGAGAATTTCGAAATTTGAAGGGCGTTTTGTACTTCACAGATGGGAAGGGCATCTACCCTGCAAAAAGACCACCGTATGAAACTGCCTTTCTGTTTTTAGGAGAAGAAAAACATCCCGATGTACCAGCGTGGGCGATGAAATTAATATTGCACGAAGAAGATTTTTAAGTATCCATTCAACTTTATAAATATAATCGAGTATCTTATACTATGTACTTTATAAAGCAATAAATCGTAAAAATGTCTAGTAAAATAAAGCAGCAAAATTTATAAACCAAAAAGATTCAACTTCATAAATATATTAAAAAATTAGTGATTACTAAGTTTTGATATCTAATAAATCTATTAATAACGAAAGGATTCCATTCTATGAATATAAAAAAAGCAAAAGAAGATATTAAAAATACCGTCCGTGCTTACTTAAAAAAAGATAATTATGGACAATACAGCATCCCATCAATTCGCCAGCGTCCCATGTTATTAATGGGGCCTCCTGGAATCGGCAAAACACAGATTATGCAGCAGATTGCCCAGGAATGCAACATCGGACTTGTAGCATACACCATTACTCATCATACAAGACAAAGTGCTGTCGGTCTGCCATTTATAAAAGAAAAAACATTTGATAGTAAATCTTACTCTGTTACAGAATACACAATGAGCGAAATCATTTACAGTATATATCAATATATGGAGGAATCCGGCAAAAAAGAGGGTATTCTTTTTATTGATGAAATTAACTGTGTTTCCGAAACACTTGCTCCAACTATGCTTCAATTTTTACAGTGTAAAACTTTCGGAAATCAGGCAATTCCAGAAGGCTGGATTATCGTTGCTGCAGGTAATCCTCCAGAATATAACCGAAGTGTTCATGATTTTGATTTTGTAACTTTAGACCGTGTCCGTAAAATTGATATTGAAGCTGATCTTGATGTATTTAAGGGTTACGCCAGAGCAAGACATTTACACCCATTCATTTTAAGCTATTTAGAGCTTCGTCCACAAAACTTTTACCGCACGGAAAATGATGTAGACGGCATTCAATTTGTAACTGCCAGAGGATGGGAAGATTTAAGCAGCCTTATCTACACCTACGAAGAACTTTCTATTAAAGTAGATGAGGATATTATCCACCAATTTATTCAGCACGAAGATATCGCAAAAGACGTTGCCGCCTACTATGACCTCTACCAGAAATACAGAGATGATTATGACATCAGCCGCATCCTCACAGGACAAGCTGGAGCCGATATTTATGCCAAACTGTTCCATGCCTCTTTTGACGAGCATTTAAGCTGTGTTGAACTTCTCATAAGCGGACTGCATAACTATATTTCTGATGCACTGATTGCTGATAGTCTGACAACAGAAGCCTATTCTTTCTTAAAAACTTATCAGGTTGAACTGAAAAAACAGCTTCAGAGTTCTTCCGATTCGGATATACCTGCCACCAATTCAAAAATGACCTACTCAAATGGCAATATATCTACTACTATTTCTAATACAGCTCATTCAGATTGTGATACATCTGATTCCAAATCCAGTATCCCAACTGAAAATGGTCTATACCGTACCCTTCTTCAGAAAAAAGCGGCAGAATACGAACAGAAAAATAAAGCAGGTCTCACATCCCCAGAGGAGAAAAACTTCCAGTTAAAATTACAGGAACTTCTCGCCATATGGACACCAGACTCCACCCTTCCGCCAAAAGAAGCCTTCCTGTCTGCCAAATCTGGCTTTGACACCCAATGTGAAGCCCGCATCAACATAATAAAAAAAGCATCCTCCGCACTGGAAAATGCTTTCACCTTCATGGAAGAAGCCTTTGGCGAAGGCCAGGAAATGGTCGTATTCATCACAGAACTTACAATGGATCCAGATACATCACAATTTATTACAGAGAATGGATGTGAAAGATACTTCAAATACAATAAAACATTACTGGTAGGTAACAGACGAGCGGCAATCTTAAAAGAACTGGACAGGGATGCAATCTATTCTAATCCAAATGAGTATGAATTCTGATTTGTTGAACTGGTAACAGACATAGTTTCCTTCACAACCTTCTGTCGAATCCCCTTCTCTCTCCGCTTCTAATTTGTAAATCTAGATGAAAATTCTCATAATGTATATGAATGAAACAGTTGCTGTGGATATCTTTTAAGCGGATTGCTCAAAAAATTGGAAAAAGAGGGATTTATTCTAAGGTTGTATTTTGTGACTTTGCGCTGTGGAGTTTTGACTGTAACCTTGCGAGCTCGTTTTCGAGCAAGGTTGTTTTGTTTTATCAGGCAAAACGGAACGTTTAACGCAACGGAACAAAATCAAGCTTAGAATAAATCCCTCTTTTAGAAACTATCGATGCAATCCGGTCACAAACTCCTCCGCAGCGGCGTCTGTTGCCCCCACAAATCAGAAGTTAAAGAAACAAATTGCATCCTGCAAAGGAGATTCCTGCAGAGATAACGATTTTCCAAATCAGATGAATATTTTTTCCTTTTTTCTGCATCCAGATTAAAGCCAGATTCACTGCCAGCACTACAAGGGTAATTACAAGTGCTGCTACACTTCCGCTTCCTGTCTGTAACTGTCCACGAATCCCTGATGTGTACAGAGAAACAGCGACCGTAAGAAGTAATCCAGAAATAATTGGACGGATAAAATGTTTCACTACAGAAAATATCTGAAGACTCTCATACTTCTCATAAACACAGAATATTAATTCAAAGATAACTCCTGATGCTGCTACACTGCAGGCAAATCCAGAAAGGGCTACTAAAAATCCCTCAAAAATAGAACCATTTAAATTATATCCTACATCATAAGCAATTCCAGTAAGTATTTTACATAAAATAGAACCTGGAAGTGCATTAGCTACAGATACGACATTTCCATAAAAATCTGCATTACTGATAACTCCGCCTTCTACAAATAATCCCTGTGCTACAGAAAGATAAGCATCTCCACCACCAAAAGACATTACAGAAGAAAGCCAGCCCATTCCTGCGAACTTCAACGCTTTTGCTGTGAGAAACATCGCTGGAATAGAAAGAATAGCTACAAATATAAACCAAAATCCTACCGATGTTGCCAGTCGTTTTGCTGGAAAAGCCTTTTTCTGTGGACTTTCTAATACAGACTGTACGAGTCCAATAACTGCCAGCACTATCATAAGTGTTAGAATAAATGGTTTCGCTGCAAGTGGTATAATATGAGCATTTCCCACGCAAAGAAGATAACATACTGTAATTACTACTGCAGGTATCGTTCTTCTTAAAGAGTAGATATATCCTTTTGTAAATAAAATCAAAAAAAATGCTGCACCGAGTACCTGTATCGTCGAAAGAGCAAATATTGGTTTGATGTTCAGTCCAAATAATTGATAAATATTTTTTTCACCAGAAAGTAAAAATACACCGAGAATAATTAGACTATAGAGCCGATTTTCTTTTTTATTGGCTGCCTGGCGTAATGTTCCTAATGAGTAAGTCAGTAATGTTAAAATAATAAAAGCAGAAATTCCGATGGATAAATAATTAATCTGAGACTTTACTGCACTACCCGCTCCTGAGATGACTGCCTGTAACAATACAGTTAATAAAGCTCCAGGAAGTGCCATTGCTGTCGCTGCCACTGCCATTCCCTTTAACCCAGCTGCCTGCCTTCCGATTCCTGTAGCAACTTCTACTGGCAACGCACCAGGTGTTATACTGGCAATCATTACATCATCGTTAAACTGTTCTTCTGTTACAACCCTATCTTTTTCTACGACTTCCTCTTCAATTACTGGAATCAGCGCACTTCCTCCGCCAAAACCAATAAAACCGATTTTTAACATGGTCGCAGTCATGGAAACAAATTTTTTTAATTTCAAATTTTCTTTACAGACTGTGGCACCTAGTCTTCGCTGTCTTGCCGGTATTTGTAATACTGTTGTTGTATCCATATCTTCTTGCTCCCTTCTACTAAACATATATTAATAAACATGTGTTAAAGCTATATTAAAAATCTATAAGCTGAACTTTGTTTTTTCTATCTTACACTATATTTCATATTATTTCAATAGGAAATATGGGAAATATATAAAATTAATAAATTTATCCCTTTTTCTTATAAAAAAAGAGCACTGCTTCTTATTTTTTCAATGCTCTTAATAAAAAATACCGCCAGTCTGCCGACTAACGGTATTATGCTTATTTTTTATTTTAAATCCTGTTATCTTTTATTCTCTATTTGAATTTACTTTTTATTGCGTCATATTTTATCTTCATCTTATAGAAATGACTACTTTTAATAAGTGCAAGCTCTTTCTTTAACTTCTTCTGTTCAGTCTGATATTCCTTTATTTTAGCGTTACTTTGCTTCCGGTATTCACTGTAATTACTTCTTACCTTATCAACTTTACCCTGCATGAAATACTTCACATATTCAATATATTCCTGAATACGTTCCTGCTGTTCATCATATGACACCACAGGGAACGGATGTAACACCTCAATATGCTTTCTGCTCGCTTGCATCTTATCGAAAGGAGTTGCTCCTACCTGGTTGACGATATCTCTGTCAAGATGCTCTACTTTATTTTGATCAAGAAAATCTATATATTTACTAACTCTATCCTTATGTCCCCTCATAAGGCAACTGTAATCTGTTTTCTCATATAAATCAAATATATTCGTAGATTCTGTTATCTTATCCTGTGGCATATATGGGATATTATGATATTCTGCTAATTCCTGAACTCTTTGGTCACTTGCAAAAATATAACATGGAGTTCCCGCAAGAATACTTGCAATATTTCCATGAATACGACTCCCAAAGTTAAAATCAGACTGCTTTAAATATTCTACCCATGTATAATCATCCAACACCCCGACCATCTTGTCCTGTACCATTAACTCACTTTTAAAATAAATAGGATAATCTTCTGGAATTCCTTTTTCTATATCACTTTGCGTATAAGGATTTCCAATATACATCGCCCCAATTTCCGGAACTGCCTGTGTTACAAATGTAAACTTATCAAACTGTTCTGCCTGACTGCGAAGAAATCTGTATACATTTCTTTCAAGCATTGCTTTAAAGTTTACCGTAACTTTAGACTTTGGTGTGAGATTGGTCATTTTCGGTACTGGCAGAGAATCTCCATACGTATATAAAGATGGACAACCAATTACGGAAAAATGTTTATCCTCTTCAAATCCTAATCCCTTCATATACTGTGCAGTAATTTCCCCTCTGATTCCCATAATTGCGGACTTTTCAAGCACAGCTCTTGTAAATGCCTTTGCGTCCTCATCAAATGAATAATGCCACTTTGTTGCATCTAAATTTCTCTGTATTCCTACACCAATAACTATACATGGCATTTTCAAACGTTCTATTAAATGTGTTATTCGCTTAAGCTCCTTTAAAAAACTTAAACGAAAAGCATTCGCTAATGGAATTATAAACATATCATATTCTGAGTTAAAATAATCTACTTCTTCATCAGAATATTCTGTAATTGTTTTTATTGTTGTGATTTCTGTATCCTCAGTCAATATTAATCGAGCAACACTATTTTGAAATAATAAATTTCCTGTATTATCTCCTACCAAATTTTGAATCAAAACTTCTGGTACTATTTTTTCTTCTCCAAAAGGCATTGCAGAACGCATTAATATTTTTTTCAAATTTTCTTTCCTCCCAAAAGTACGACTTAAAAATGTTACAAAACTGTTACATTCAATTTTATTATATAGGCATTCCCTCAAAATCGCAATAATAAACTTATACAAACGTTTTTTGGTATATAATATATTTTTCTATAGATTCATGCAAAATTATCTCTGTTTATGGATTAGGCATTAAATACAATGGAATCTCAATGTCTTGTTCTGCAACTGCAAACACAACTTTTATCATATGAAAACGCCGGTCTCTTGTATCTGTGACTGTTACAGGAAACGTAGAAAATATCATTGTTTTTTCTTCATCTATCTGTATTTCTTTGCTTAAAATCTCTTCATCCTTATATAAAATATGAAGAACACCATTAGCTGGCAGACTCATTCTCACCGATTTTAAATCCCTGATGCTTTCCTGACTCTTAAATGCAAGCATCTTTGCACCAGTTTCCCATTTATTTTCTGGAAAAAAACAAAAATCCATACAAAACTCCTGATTTTTAATTACTTTTAAGGGCATTGCCACGAAAAGCATAAAATCCTCCTTATTTATATATATCCTTTTGTCTCTTTCTAATTTCTTTGACTGCTCTTTTATCTCTATTTCTACATTTGAGTTTTCTTTTTCTATCTTTTCTGTACTCAATTTTTCTCTTTGGACCGGTCTTTCTTCATATACTTCTACCTGTTCTTCTTTATAGGGACTCTCAATAGAAGTTTTTTCATCCTCATTTAAAATCTCTTCCAATTCATCCCATGCTTCACCAATCCAACGCTTTACATTTTCTCTGTCTTTTTCTTTTTGACTTTCTCTGACATCTCCATTAACTATTTTATTACTATCTCCATTTTGCCTTGATAAAGTTGTCGACAAACCTATTGGTTCTATTATAATATCTTCATCTCTGCCTCCTCTTTTTCGACAGCAATGCGGGCATTCCCTAAAGTATGCCTTATCATAATAATGTCCATATTTACATCTGGTAATCTTCATTTTCATCTCCTGTATAAATAGTCGAAACTATTCTGAATCTCTTTACAAAACTTATCTGCTTATCTTTGAATAACTGTGAAGTACCCAGCAATTGAAATATCGATTATCTGACTTCTAGAGCTTGTTTGAAAAATCTCAGAAAAAGCAGGGCACCTCATTTCTGAAATGTCCTGCCTTTAACTTTTCGTTACACTACTAAGTTATTTCTCTCTTAATTTTTACTTATATTAATTACTTTTCAGATATGTATTTTTTATGAAAATTCTATAAATAAATCTTCTATTACCTTCCGTTAAACATATTAACACCATTAAATATAATTAAAATTCTCATCTCTAATTACCTGAAAACTTATATAGCCTGTTATTCCCCAACTGCATTGATAATCAAATCAACACATTTATCCTTGCCAATTACTCCACTGTCTAACATCATATTATAGTCATGATAATCGCCCCATTTTCTCTTCGTATAGAAGCGATAATATACTCTTCTCTTATGATCTCTTTTCTGAAGAAACTTAATCAATTCATCTCCTTTAAGATCAACTCTGTCAGATACATTCGCCATTCTCTTTTCGATATTGGCTCTGATAAACACATCAAAACTGTCGATATCTGCCTGCTCTAAAATATAATTCGCACATCTTCCAACGATAACACATGGTCCTTCCTGTGCAAACTTTGTAATGATCCTACGCTGAATCTTAAAAATCTTATCCTGCGGATCCTCTGCATAATAATAGCTGTCAAATGGTGCTGATGTTCCAAGTAATACAGAAGAAAGAGAGCTATACTCGCCGTGTTCCTCCACAAATTCCTTTGTGAATCCACTCTCTGCAACTGCCTTATCTACTATCTCATGATCATAAAATGGAATATCCAGACGCTTTGCGACTTCCATTCCGATGTCATGACCACCACTTCCAAATTCTCTGCTGATTGTTATAATTTTCTTCATAAAAATCACCCCTTTTAATCGCAAATCAGATGTAATATCGACATGTATAATTATGAATACCTTTGTCTATATTGTAGCATATTTGTACAAAAAAACAAGCATATTTCACAATTTTTCTGTCTTTATACACCTCTTATTTCCTGTATTCATACAATAATAAAAGAACATATTTTAAAAATCTCTATAGAAATATTTTTTAACCAAGCAATCCCTAAACAAAAAAGTAGCATCTGCTATGTATTTTTACAAATGCCACCTAAATAGTCACCATAATTCTCATTATTTCCCCGCAATATATAGACAATTTAACCATTTTATCTGTTTTTCTCTATTATTTTGTTGTTTTTTATCGAATTAAATGTTAGAATTAAGCTCTACAAATAAAACAAGAGGGGGTGC
This sequence comes from uncultured Anaerobutyricum sp., assembly GCF_934307085.1. Lineage (GTDB taxonomy): Bacteria > Bacillota > Clostridia > Lachnospirales > Lachnospiraceae > Anaerobutyricum. The sequence goes on along the minus strand of NZ_CAKRCF010000005.1, from coordinate 61,511 downwards.
TCTTATGACTAAACTTACAATATGTATGTATGGCGCAGCGAGCGACCGCATCGATTCCATCTATATAAATGCAGCAGAAGCACTTGGCAGAGAAATTGCAAAAAGACACCATAAGTTAATTTATGGCGGCGGTGCCAGTGGACTAATGGGTGCCTGTGCAAACGGCGTATTAAAAAACGGCGGAGAAGTAACAGGTGTTGTTCCAACTTTCATGAATAAGTTTGAACCGATCAAAAGCGAATGCACTGAGATTGTACGCACTGAGACAATGAGTCTTCGAAAAGAAGTCATGGAAGAGAATGCCGATGCTTTTGTCATCGCACCTGGTGGCATTGGAACCTTTGATGAATTCTTCCAGATACTTACCCTGACTGAACTCGGAAGAAGTGCAAAACCAATCATCGTATACAACGTTGCTGGTTTCTATGATGACACCATCGCAATCATCGATAAACTGATTGACATGGGATTTATCCGCGAGTCTGTAAAGTCACTCTTCTCGGTATGTGAAACACCGGATGAGGTACTTAATGCGGTTGAATGGTTAACAAGTCAGTAGGTTTTTAATGGCTGAACAGACGAACTCTGGAAAGGGCAGAGGTAGCAATTGTGAAGATAATCGCTGCGCACAAAATGCTCAACCGCATTTTTGCTTGCTCCGACATCACAATTGCTACCTCTGCCCTTTCCGGAGTTCTGTGCTTTTGCCATTTAAAATATGGGAAGGAGATGGGGGAGGGAACATAAGACTTTGTCTTCCTGCCCTCTTTTGTATATCAACTGATATATACTCAACCTTCATAATATCCGATAAGTAGAAACTCTTATCCCCTATTCCCCACTCACCCCACCGGCATAAGAAAAGGACTTTGCTCTCCAAACAGTCTGTCTTAATAAAAATAGAAAATGAAACAAGCCTGTAATAACCAGATAGGATATCGGAGCAAGAGAAAATGCGCCAAAACGCATTTTCCTCGCCGCGACTACTTTCCCATCTGGCTATTACAGGCTTGTTTCATTTTCGTCTGTTATTACCACAAACTATTTCGAGGAATCCTTTTCTTTATCCTGCCACTTCTTTCTTTCTACAAATCGTCCAAGTACGAATGCTACGATTCCTACTCCGATTCCTGTCTGAAGACAGAAGATTAAGCTTTCGATTTCTCCTGGAAGTTCTCCGCCAAGTGCTGTTTCAAGTACTGGTGTGAACCATGGTTCATATTCTTTTCCCTGAATTTCAGAAATCATTTCGCTGCCGGCATCATCAGATCCACCGAACTCTGCTCCTTTTAATGCAAACAGAGGTACAATTGCGATTAATGCTGCAATTACTAATAAAATAATTACTGTCTTTGTATTTTTAGTCATTTTCTCTCCTCCTAATTAAAATTCAAGACTGCTTAATTCGTCTTTTGCGTATGTTTCAAGTGCAATAACGATAACTACAGTGAGGATACCTTCGATTACTGCTAATGGAATCTGTGTTGTAGCGAAGATTCCAAGGAATTTCACGATAGATGCTCCAACACCGCCAACTTCTGAAGGGTAAGCAAGTGAAAGCTGGAAACTTGTTACGCAGTATGTAAATAAATCACCTAAAAATGCAGCAACAAATACGCATACTCGTTTGTTTACATTTGCTTTCTGAAGTAATTTGTATAAAATCCAGGAAAGGATTGGTCCAGCGATTGCCATAGAGAAGCAGTTAGCTCCTAATGTTGTTAATCCGCCGTGTGCAAGTAAGATTGCCTGGAAAATTAATACGATAATACCTAAAATACTTGTTACACATGGTCCGAATAAAATTGCTCCAAGACCTGTACCAGTCATATGAGAACAGCTTCCTGTTACTGATGGAATCTTTAAAGATGAAAGTACGAATACGAAAGCACCTGTTAAAGCAAGTACAGTAAGGGCTCTTCTGTCATTTCCAAGTACCTTTTTAATATTCATGAAACCGATTACTAAAAATGGTACGCAGATTACTCCCCATAAGATACAGTATTTTACTGGAAGGAATCCCTCCATGATGTGCATCGCATTAGAAACTGGCGCGATTGTAAAAAGCATTAAAAATACGCTTGCAAGAATCGCAAGATTTTTCTGTTTTTTAGACATTTGTCTTTCCTCCTTTTAATTTTTGTGTATTCCCGGAACCAGGCGATTCCTAAAATACAATTTTATAAACCTTTTACCATTGCCTGAAATTCGGCAATATTTTTAGGATAAACGTCCCCATTAGGAACGATACCTTTCTCTTTTAAAATGTCATAGACATCAAACATCATTGGATGCTTCAGATTCGCCTGCTTTAAAATATCCTCCTGCTTAAATACAGCAAGTGGAGTATCATCTGCGATAATCTTTCCATGACAAAATACAATAACTCGCTCTGCCCAGCGATAAGCAAAGTCAACATCGTGGGTAGATATAAGCATTGTTCGGCCTTCATCACCCATTTTCTGAAGAACTTCCTCAAGCATTGCTGCATTCAATGGATCAAGTGCCGCTGTCGGTTCATCAAAAATGATAACTTCTGACTCCATTGCGATAATATCTGCAATACTGACTCTCTTTTTCTCGCCACCACTTAAATAATGCGGTGGACGGTCTTTAAATTCTGATATATTCATATATTCAAGAGCTTTATCTACTCTGGAAATCACTTCTTCTTTCGGTAATTTTAAATTCATCGGTCCAAAAGAAACTTCTGCCATTACTGTTGATGCGATAATCTGATTATCCGCATCCTGAAAAACAATACCGACATTCTTTCGTAAATCATTGAGATTCTTTTTCGTAATCTTCTCGCCACGATAATAAATATCTCCATGATGAGACTTTAAAACTCCGTTAATATTCAGAAAAAATGTAGATTTTCCGGCTCCGTTCGAGCCAAGCACTGCAATTTTTTCACCTTCATAAATGTTAAGGTCAACTCCATTCAGTGCCGTTTTTTCTCCATTATATGTAAAATGTAAATCTTCAACTTTTAATATTGGTTCCTTTTCCTGCATAAACACCTCCTGCGGATACGCATTTATCCTGTAACTATTTATCATACAATTATCGCAAAAACATATGACTCAATCTTTCGTGCTCTACACGGTCAAACTTCTTATAACATTTTGATAAATTATTGTATTTTACAAAATCACTCCAAAATACTTTTCTGATTAATTATTTGATAAAATTATTTAGTAAAAAACCATAAAAGCAACAACACCATAACAAAAATAACTGCCATCACAATCTGACCTGCTTTTACCGATTTTTCTTCTTCGAGGAACCTCAAATCTCCATCATAACAACGTGCTTCTAATGCATTGTAATAATTATTTCCTCTTTTTAATGACACAACTAACAAGTTACTTGCAACCTGACCAAATGAATAACAGGAAGTTTTAAAATCACAATATCCAAGACGTGACTCTGCTGAATTCTTCATACGGCTATGTGTATCAATCATAATAAAAATATAACGGTAAATCATATTCATCAGCTCAATAATCAGCTTCGGCACATGCGCTTTTCTTAAAACGGCAATAATTTCACTCAACGGTGTAGTAAGTGTCATCATATACAATGCACTAACCGCTCCTAATGCCTTAAACACAAGACCTCCCGCCTTAAGTAAGCTTGTCTTTGACCAATAAATATAAAATAGATTTAGAAAATGAACATGATATTGACCTACTGGATGCATCGAAAATCCTATCGCTATCGCTATCGTTCCAAAAATTAAAAATACAATCGGAATAAGCAACATTGTAATATAATGATGCAAATCCAATCCACCGACAACTACTGTCAAAAATCCCATAAAGAAAATAACCGCCAGCGAAACGAACAAATTATTGCACGCAATACATAACAGAAGATTGATAATGGAAAACAGAACTTTAAATCCCGCATTCCAGCTCCTCATATGTGAAGAATACGCATAATAATCTACCGAAAAACTCCCTCCATGCTCATGCTTGAATCTTTTTTTCTTTTCTTTCATAAAAATCTCCACAACAAAAAAACATGCCCTTCTTTACAAGGCACTATTCTTTTTATAACGCTCTCTGTTTATATGTTTCCCACGTATTTAGTTTTAAAATAGGTAAAATATATAATAGAAAATAAAAGTTAAAAGAACCTGTTATATAAGCCTAGATAACAGGCTGAATAGAACTTTGACATCAGTCGGACAGAAATATTTTTATCTTACTGTGTATACATAACACTATAATATCAACAGATAAAAAAATTACTGTAAGAATACTGTGCTGATTTCCTAAAATAGATATACAAATTTTTATTGATTATAATTCTCAACATCTCTTGAGCTTCGTTTATTATATCACAATTTTACTGGTTGTAAATGGATTTTTCCGTACAATCTTATTTTTTTATAAAGAAAATATTTCATTTTTATAAAAATTTACACGTCTTATTTTGGTAGTATGATGACTATTTATTACCTTTTTCAGTATTGATTTTTACAATTTTCAACCTAAAAAAACAGACAAACCATCAATCCCCTCTAATTTCTTCCTTCAAAAGACAAAAAGAACCAACATAAAACCATATCTACCCTCTCTGAGTAAATGTTAAATGTACAATATCTTACATCTAAAGTCACAGATATGATTAATATAATGGTTCTTTCTTCGTCTATTCAACTAACAAAATCAGAACTCTGTCTCCATCCACTTCTTAGCTTCTTCATCCATCGGTACAAGTTCCTTATCATTTATCGATGGTTCTTTCACAAAAATCATCTTAGTCCCAGCTTCTGCCTTCTGAACATAAGTTGTTCCTGGAAATGTAACAAAAAAATCGCCTGCATGGTATTCATAGACTTCTCTTGTATCTAAATCCATATATTGAGTTCTGCCAGAGATAACATAAGCATACTCCTTTGCTACAGAGTGTCTGTGTGCCGGTTCTCCTGTAAATTTATCATAAGCTGTCAGCCCCATCTCTGTGTTATCTGACTTTACAAAAGGGATATGCTGTGGTCTCTTTAAGTTTCCGACAAAATACTGTCTTCTCTCAGTTTCAAATGCTTCTGCTATTTCTTCTGCTTTGATTGTCATAAAACGACTCATACTCTTCCTCCGTAGCTATAAATTTTTCCTTCTTTATAAAAATATTTAAAGTAAAAGTTCTTAAAAATCTCTATAAATAAAAATCTTAAAATAAGCTTAAAGCGTGTTCGAAAACACCTCTTCAAACACGCTTTAAAATAAAATTAAGCTATCTATCTTATTTATTATACTCTGCTGCAACTTCTTCAATCATATTTACACGTCTTTCATGGCGGCCACTTCCAATATATTCAGCGTCAAGCCATGCGTCTACGATTGCCTTTGCCATCTCGCTTCCAACGATTCTTGCACCGAATGCGATAATGTTCGCATTGTTATGTTCTTTTGTTAGCCTTGCGGATACTGGCTCACTTACAACAGCTGCACGAACGCCATTTACCTTATTAGCTGCGATAGAGATACCAATTCCTGTTCCACAAATCAAAACACCTGCATCTACCTCGCCGCTTGCGACAGCATGACCTACCTTAGCTCCATAGATTGGATAATCACAGCTTTCAGAAGAATCTGTTCCATAGTTCACTACTTTGTAACCTTTTTCTTCAAGGTATGCTTTGATTTCATTCTTAAGATCTACTGCTGCGTGGTCATTACCAATACCGATTACTTTTACTTCTGACATAGTTAATCCTCCAAGTTAAAATCTAATATACCCGCGAAGCATACAGGTAGCGTATCCTCCGCGGGCTCGTTAGTTATTTACAATATTAATATAATACTATTTTTTGTTGTTATGGTCTACTGTTTTATGTACAATTTCTCTCATCTGTGGCCATGTTTCCATGTATCTATCCATATAGAACTGATACTCTTTGTGTGCTTCCATGTTAGGGATATACTCTTTGTCTACACGAATCATGCTGTCTGCTGCTTCCCAGAAGTTAGGGTAAATACCAACACCAACCGCTGCGATGATACAGTCACCAAGACATCCTGCACTCTGGCTCTCTACTGTTGTATACATTGGAACACCAATGATGTCGGCATGCATCTGCATCCAGAAATCAGACTGTGCTAAACCACCACAAGCGTAGATTTCTTTTACATCATATCCAGCTTTCTTCATGCTGACGATACAGTGATTTGCACCATAAGCAACACCTTCATATACGGCTCTTGCAAGATGTGCTGGTGTTGTACCAATAGATAATCCCCAGAACATTCCTCTTGCTTTAGAATCTGCATAAGGAGCTCTGTTACCCTGGAAGTAATCCATCATAACAAGACCGTCACATCCGATAGGCACTTCAGATGCTTTTTCTGTAATCAGGTCATAAATGTTCATGTTACGATTTACAGCTTCCTGCATCCATGCTGCCGGAAGTAAGTTATTCTTAAACCATGTCAGAATAGAACCTGCTGCTGTCTGTCCACCTTCTAATAAGCTTGTTCCATCATACATACAGTTTGGATAAGTTCCGTTTACACCATCTACGTGGAATTCTTCCTCGGAAAGACCTAACAGACAAGTAGATGTTCCACCGATTAACGTCATACCATTTGGTCTTACACCACCAACACCGAACATACACGCGTTACAGTCTGCTGTACCTTCTACTACAACAGTCTTTTTGCTAAGACCAAAGATTTCTGCTGCTTCTGCACTGATATTTCCAACAACTTCTCCAACCTTTAATACTGGTTCTGGGAACTTGTCAACAACATCATCAAGACCTACCGCATTATAGAAATCTACTGGATATCCGCCATTCTTGTCATCATAATTCCAACGGAATGCTGCAACGGACATGCTGACTGTCTTTCTTCCTGTAAGTTTCCAGTTCAGCCAGTCTTCAAATTCCATGATAGTCTTTGTTTTTGCCCAGTTTTCAGGCTCATTCTTCTTAACCCACATACACTTTGGAACCATAGTGTCTGCACGGAAACCTGGTTTGTAGAACTTAGTTGCATCATATTCTTCACGAATCGTATCGATAAAAGATGCTTCTTCTGTTGCACGAACATCCATCCAGAGAATTGGAGGTCGTACAGAAGTATCATTCTCATCTAAATATACTAATGTGTTTGTTGTAGCATCACAAGTAATCGCTGCGATATTATCTGCTGCAATACCAGCTTTCTTGATACACTCAGGAATTGCTTTCTTTAATGCGTCAAACCATTCTGTATCGCTCTGCTCTGCCCATCCATTTTTAGGATAAGTAGTTCCATACTCTGCAACAGCATACGCACGATTCTGTCCTCTGAAATCAAATAACGCTACTCGTACACTACCGGTTCCCGCATCAATACCCATTAAATATTCTGACATTTTGTAACTCCTTTCACTAAAGCATATCTCTATGCTAATTATTTTACCCAATACCCATTTTTATTGATATAATCGCAACTATTCAGAACCCATTCATATGGCTCTGAACAGCGGTATATAATCATAATTTTTACTTTTCTTCCTACTTTTTAATATAAAAAGTAAAAAACTTTTTGCTAATAAAAGATAAATCCTTATTCAAACATTACCCTTTAATTAGTATTCTTTGATTACTGTTCGTTTTCGAAATCAATGATTCTCTGTACTTTTTCAACGGAACGACAGTTAGGATCCCATTCTACAGAAAGATATTCTTTAACAAGCTGTTTTGCAAGTTCAATTCCGATAACCTGTGCACCCATTGTGATAATGTTTGCATGGTTAGAAAGCTGTGCTCTCTGTGCCTGATATACATCATGGATACATGCAGCGTAAGCACCTTTTACTTTGTTAGCTGCAATAGAAACACCGATACCAGTTCCACAAAGGATAATACCTCTGTCGTATTCTTTAGCTGCTACAGCTTTTGCAACTTCAATTGCTGTGTTAGCATAGATAGGATCATCGCTTCCTAAATCTGCTACTTCATGTCCAAGACTTTTTACATAGTCCATTAACTGTAATTTAAATTCTGTTGCGTTAGGGTCACATCCAAATACTACTTTCATTTTATAATCTCCTTCTTTTTGTTGTAGCAAAACTGCATTTTGTTTTATATTTTTTATTATAGACTATCAAAAACCAATTCGCAAAACTACATTGAATATTTTGCGTATGCCATAATTCTATATTTTATAAGTACTTTCTCATCTCGTTTAAAGAATCATAAATACAGGTTGGTTCCACATCAGATTCTGCCACTGTCTGCATATCAGCTTCTCCAGTTAAAACAAGAAAACCTTTCGCTCCGTTGTTAACACCTGTCGCTACATCTGTGTATAAACGGTCACCGACAAATGCCATTTCTTCTGCTTTATAGCCTGTGATTTCTGCTACCATATCAACTGTTTCCTTCCATGGTTTTCCGAGAAAACGTGGCTTCACTCCAGTAGAGTCTGTAATCAGACTGCACATTGCTCCACAGTCTGGCATAAATCCGTATTCTGTCGGGCAGTTGGTATCCATATGCGTTGCAATAAAAGGAACACCATTCCTTACATAATGACAAATTCTATCTAACTTATGATAAGTTAATGTGGTATCAAAACTCTGTACAGCAACATCTGGATCTTCCTCTACAAGATTAATTCCCTTTTCTTTCCAGTTTTCTTCAAGAACAGGAGTACCATTCAGATAAACCTTCGCTCCCGGATAATTCACTTTCAAAAATTCGGCACATACATCACCGGCTGTCACTACCTTGTTCTCATCAACATCTAAGCCCAGTTTATGAAGCTTCTCAACATAAACAGATGGAACACGAGAAGCATTATTTGTAAAGAAAATGAAATCCCTATCTTCTGATGCATCTACTTCACGAATGAAGTCCAATGCTCCCTCGATTAACTGATCTCCCAAATATACTGTTCCGTCCATATCAAGGACAAATAGTTTAACGCCTTTTAATGCGTCTTCCTTTTTCTGCATAAAATCTACCTCTTACCTGTTATATACACTCTCTGAATCTTTATATCTAACTTTACAAATCTTTATATTTTGTATCTCATTACATAATTTTCATATTTAATTCCATAAATCTGATTACAACAATAGCTATATTAATCCCGAGAGTGCATGCATTATTTTTTATCCATAAATCTCTTCTGTAATCTTATCTGCAATTTCTTCTAAACGTCCATTATCTTTTGCAAACTGCATGATAGAGTAACGAGGACGTACTGTGTATCCTTTCAGTAAACTGTTATGGAACAGTTCTTTGCTGATACCAATATCCTTTGGACTTGTTGGTGCTCCACCTTTTGCTAAAAGTGCTTCAATCTCCTCATGAGGAGGACAAAGTGCTCCGGTTCCTTCTGGAAGGATATCTGCTAATTCTTCAAAGAAACGAGCAATGATCGGAGTTGCTACACCAACCTGAATTCCATGATGATTTGGATTTAATCCACGTGCAATGTAATCCATTTCCCAGAAATGAGATAACATATGCTCTGCACCTGATGCCGGACGGGAAATATTAACTAACGCCATCGCAACACCTGTTAAGGTTAATGCTTCTAATAATGCTCCGAGTGACTCAGGATCTCTTTCCTTTAATCCTTCTGCTTTTGCAAAACACTTATCTAATGCTCTGTTAACTAATGTAACACAAGTATCGCAACGATAATCGTTATTGGCCTTAACTGATAAATCCCAATCTGCGATTGCAGTAATCTTACCAACAACATCACCGTAACCTGCCTGAATCAGATCCTGAGGAGCAGTCTTTAAAATATCGGTATCTCCAACGAGTCCGTATGTAAGATGAGCTACCGGAGAATACTTATATCCCTGTGAGAAAATCGGAGCTCCATCTGCTACATATCCATCCATAGATGGTGCTGTCGCAACAATGATATATGGCAATCCGGAACGGGAAGTTACGAACTTAACGGAGTCATTAATAACACCAGATCCAACTGCTACCATAAGGCTTGTATCTAAATCCTGTTCCTGTACAATTCTTCCTAAGGTCTTCTCATCTGGAATCAAGATATCATCGCCTGTATCAAATAACAGTTCTTTTACATTAAATCCATTCTCTTTTAGAAGTTCTACAGCTCTTTTACCTGCTACTTCGTAAGTATGATTATCAAATACTACAAGAATCTTACCATCTTTAAATGGCTCTGCCATCTTAGGTAAATCTTCGATAGCTCCTTTACGGATTGACATATCATGTACACTAAAGTTGTGGTGCTTTCCACAAGAACAATCAAACTCAGTTTGTGGCATCTCGTTAATTGACAGGTTAAGAATTTCATCCATGACATTTACCCCCTTGATCAAAACTATGAACTGGATATATTCTGATGCTGCATCTACTGCATCGGCAGTATTTATCACTGCTGCATCATGATTTATTATTCAGATATCAACGCCTCTGCACATTCAATATCTGTAATCAACGTATTAATATAATGTCCGTTAATCGCTCCTCTAACTGCCCGAAGCTTCTCAACACCTCCGGCAATACCAATAGAACGTGGAACAGATCGAAGCATACTGATATCCATTCCAATAACATTATTATCATCTTTATACGGAGCAGTATCTCCGTAAATATCATAAAACTGCATACATAGCTCTCCGGCTACCTTACGGTCAATAAGAGATTCTATCTCATTCTCCTTAAAATATCCCGTTGCCATAATCGCTGACTTCTCATTCGGATATCCGATACCAACTACTGCAATATCTAATTTCTGTGTCAGATAAATCGCCGGTAATAAACTATCTTCTTTCAAAAGCTCATCTCGGATATTCCTGCTGGAAACGCGAGCCGGTGCATGCAGCGGTACAAACTTACCATCATATATACGAGACAGTGATTCCGCCAGACTGTTCGCATGAAGCTCCATACGAACTCTTCCAACTCCACCGACCAACGGAACAAATGTAACTTTCTGTGCGGCAGGATGTACAACATGGGACACAACTTCAAATAAAGTGGAACCCATAGAAATTCCTACTATATTCCCATCTTTAATCGTATATTCCAAATATCTGGCAGCCGCTTCTCCCAGCGACTCCTTCATCCCATCCTCTGAGGAATTCTCTCCTACAATGATTACTTCCCGAAGACCAAATTCTTTCTCAAGTCTTCTCTCAAGTTCCCAATGCTCTACTGCATTCACATTGGAAATACTAATCTTTACAATTCCCTGCTCTTTAGCAAGCGCCAACACTCTAGATACCGTAGGTCTAGATAAATTCAGGTCCTTGGCAATCTGCTGCTGGCTGATACCCTGATTATAATACAAATCGCATACCCGAACCATCAGGCGCGGATCATCAATTACCTTCCTCATATTTTCCCCTCCCGTAACTATTTATATTATAAAATTTTTCCTCTATATTGTCAATAAAAATATGACGCATATTTTTACATTCTTTCAATATAGCCAAATATTTCACCCTATTTTTGGGCAATTTTTTATTATTATTTTTACTTTTGTAAATATATTTTAGTATCAACCTGATATCCTGTATACATTAAAGTAATTTTTGATTTCTTGCAGAGCAAAGCATAAAAACAAAAACACCATACAAAAATATCTGCAGTAATAAAATCACAGATATTCTTATATGGTGTTTTTCATTTTGCCTGTTCTTCCCGACAAATTACTATTTATTCTTTTCTATATAAGTAGTAACTTCCGCCAAAAAACCCAATTATCATTCCGGCATACCCTGTAATGCAGAATAAACTCACTCCATGTCCTGCTATCGTTCCTGTTGCCAAAGTAAATACTACTGCTCCGATAACAAAGGCAAGTACTGCCCAAAATATAGTATTTAAAAATAAAAATACATTTTCTTTTTTCCAGCCTGCTACTTTATGAATCATATCAGATATTTTATAAATCTCTCGCACTTCCATCACCAATCCATCCTTTTCTTTATGTGCTCTAACTCTATCACAGCGATGTAAAATTAAAACGAATCCTATTGTAAAATATATGTAAGTTTTTATATGCTTATCTTTCCAGCATTCTGTTTTCTTCAATATGATAAATTAAAAATTACTACGTATTTCTTTTTCTTAAGAATGCTTTAGATTTACTTTGCCTTATACTTAAGATTTGTCTGTTATCTTATATTTAAAATTATGAATAAAAGTCCTATTTAATACAAAGGAGTTACCAATGAAAAATATATTGCAGTACTTCGAGGAAACCTGTAAGCGTTTTCCGAATAATATAGCTGTAGCAGATGAATCTTATTCTGTTACTTTTAATGATTTGAAAACGAGAAGTCAGCAAACAGCCACTATGATTGCCTCTAAATTAAAGAAATGTCATGTGCCTGTTGCCATTTATATTGATAAAAGTCCGGCTTTAGTAGAGGCAATGTTAAGCGTTCTTTACAGCGGCAATTTTTATGTTGTTCTTGATACACAGATGCCATTAGAAAGAGTTTGTCGTATTTTTGAAACATTGCAGCCTGCAGCACTTCTTACCGATAGAAGCAGTATTGACAAAGATAAAAATATTGAAGCTATCAGTGCTTCCATTAAAACCTTTTACATAGAAGATAGTTCTTCTACCGATATAGATATAAAGCTTTTAGGAAGGTTACGCAGTCAGATGACCGAGGCTGACCCAGCTTATATTCTTTATACTTCCGGTTCTACCGGTCAGCCCAAAGGTACTGTGATCAGTCATCGTGCATTAATTTCATACAGTAATTGGTTTATTCATGCATTTGACATTAAGGAAACTACCATATTCGGAAGTCAGACTCCGTTATATTTCAGTATGTCTGTTTCTGATCTTTATGCCGCACTTCGCACCGGTGCAACATATCAGATTATTCCAAAGAAGTATTTTTCATTTCCAATGCAACTTATTGAGTATTTGAATACCTATAAGATAAACACAATTTACTGGGTTCCTTCCGCACTCAATATTGTAGCGAACTGGGATACTTTTGCTTATATCAAACCTGAATATCTGAGAAAAGTACTATTTGCCGGAGAAGTCATGCCAGTAAAACAGTTAAATTACTGGAGAAATGCTCTTCCAGATGTGCTCTACGCTAACCTTTTTGGTCCGACAGAAACAACGGATATATGTAGTTACTACGTAGTGAATCGTACATTTTCTGATGAAGAAACTCTGCCTATCGGTGTTGCCTGTGATAATTGTGATTTAATTATTATAGATGATGATGGTAAAGAAGCTATGCAAGGAGAACTTCTCGCAAGAGGACCATTTCTTGCAGATGGTTATTACCATAATCCTCAAAAAACTTCGGAAGTCTTTATTCAGAATCCGTTAAACGATGCCTATCCTGAGACAGTATATCGTACTGGTGACCTTGTATACAGAGGTGAAGACGGACTTTTGAGGTATCAGGGAAGAAAAGACTTCCAGATCAAACATATGGGGTATCGTATTGAACCGGGAGAGATTGAGGCAGCTATCGGAGCTTTACCGGAGATTCAGTCCTGTGTATGCATCTATCTTGAGGCAACCGACCAGATTATTCTGTTCTATCAGGGAAAGCTTAAACAGGAGGTTCTTTCTAAAACCATATCCGACAAGCTTCCTGCTTATATGCGGCCCAATAAGTTTATTCGTGTGAAACAAATGCCGTACAATGCAAATGGAAAAATTGATAGAAAACTATTGAAAAAGAACTATCTAGAAGAAAACTAATTATTACAAAACTATATAAAAGTAACCAGTTTGATAGCTACTACAAAGTGCTGTATAAACAATCAGCTTGATAGCTACCACAAAACACTATATGGAGGAAAATTAATCATGGACACTATTCTTGAAATTTTAGAAACAATCAAACCCGGAACTGACTTTACTTCATCCACAGACTTTATAGAAGAACATCTTTTAGAGTCTATGGAAATTCTCCAGCTTGTCTCTGAATTAAATGATGAATTTGATATCAACATCACATTACCTTACATTAAACCAGAGAACTTCAAGTCTGTAGAGAATATCTATAACATGGTTCAGGAAATTTTAGAAGATGAGTAGGTGAAAATATGCAGTACAATTCATGGCTCTATCTTTTTCCTTTTCTTGGCGTCAGTGTAGTTCTATATTATTTACTTCCCCTGAAACGCCGTTGGATCGGTCTTCTTTTTTCGAGCCTGTTGTTTTATATTCTTGCGATGAAAAACCTGGTTGTCGTTGTTTTATTTACTACGGCAACCATCTATCTTGGAGCAAGAATTATCGAACAATTTAATAACCAGTTTAAATTAAAAAAGAAGGAATTAGACCGTACCAGCCGAAAGGAACTAAAGAGGAAAACAACTACAAAAAATCGTTATGTTATCGCCATTCTATGTTTGATAAACTTTGGTATCTTGTTTGTCACAAAATATTTTAACTTCTTTGGTGAAAATATAAATGCTCTTTTTAACACTTTGCACATTTCTGCACAGATTCCATTCTTAAATATCTTTCTTCCTCTTGGAATCTCCTTCTATACTTTATCAGCTATTAGTTATGTAACAGATGTTGCCCGCGGAGTATGCAAAGCAGAAAAGAATTATTTTCGACTGCTACTGTTTTTAATTTTCTTTCCAATTATTACTGAAGGACCTATCTCCCGCTACGGACAACTTGGTGAAGAATTAAAATCAGAACACCCTTTTGATTACAAACAGTTTTGTTTTGGTATGCAGCTCATCATATGGGGACTTTTTCAAAAAGTACTCCTTTCTGATCGTGTAAATATGTATGTTCGTGCCATTTTTGCAAACTATCAAAACTATTCCGGCTTTCCGGTTATTATGGCGATTCTCCTGTATACTTTCCAGCTCTATATGGACTTTGCAGGCTGCATCAATATAGCCAGAGGAAGTGCACAGCTCTTTGGCATCACTTTAGAAGATAACTTTAAACGTCCATTCTTCGCCACTTCTGTTAACGACTTCTGGCGCAGATGGCATATTACTCTGGGAGCATGGTTTAAAGATTACATTTTTTACCCGATTTCTCTCGGTGAACATTTTCAGAAGTTTAGTCAAAACTGCCGAAAGCATATGAATCGCTACTATGCTGCTACCATTCCCGGAATTTTTGCTTTATTTGCTGTCTGGTTTGGTAACGGAATCTGGCATGGTTCTGAATGGAAATATATTATCTACGGTCTCTATTACTATGTAATTATGGTTCTTGGAATGCTTCTTGAACCTGTTTTTGCAGCATTTTGCAGTAAATGTAACATCAATCGAAATGCCTCCTGGTATCATATAATGCAGGTGACCCGTACTTTTATTCTTGTAAATATCGGTATGCTTATCTTCCGTGCCAAAGATCTTACAACTGCATTTTCTATGCTCGGCTCAGTATTTCATCCGTGGCACGGGAAAATCTCTTTCTGGAAAATAGCATTCGACTGCGGTGGATTATTTAAGCTTGACTTTCTTCTGATTGCTTTTAGTATTGTGCTTCTATACTTTATTGGAAAAAAACAGGAAGCTGGCAACTCCATTCGTGAACTGATTCTTACACAGCCACTACCAATCCGATGGGTTATTTATATGATTCCAGTTGTATTAGTTATCATTGCAGGAGCCTACGGACCAGGATGGGGTGTTGCTGATTTTATTTATGCTAAATTTTAAATTTAATTATAAACAGTATATAAGATATAAAATAACTTATCATTTTAAATTTAATCGTAAATAATTTAATGAATACAACACAATCTATTACTTTAGACCAAAAATACAATACGATTAATTATTAATACACGTAAAAAGCAGTGTATGATGAAAATACATACATTGCTTTTTTCAGGAGGAAACCAAATGTCAAAAAAATTAATAGCCGTACGGAGTATTATTTTCTTGCTGATTTTAGCATTTATATTAAAGATTTTTTCTTTTCTATCCATTGCAATGGGATATAATGCCAATCCACTGTACAATTATTCCAGTTACAGCATCTTCGAAGAACCAGATAACAGCATCGATGTACTGTCTATAGGCGACAGTAATGTATACAGCAGTATTTTCCCTCTTGTTTGGTGGGAAAATCAGGGATTTACTGGTTACACTTGGGGACAGGCAAGTCAACGTATTCCAGAAACCTACGAATACTTACAACAGATTTACCGACACCAGAAACCATCTATTGTACTGATTGACGGCAATAACCTTTTTCGTGATAAAACCAACATCACTAATCTCGACTCTATCACGAAAGCAAAGCTTGCAACCATTTTCCCAGTTATCAGTTTTCACAGAAATCTTAATCCCCACAAGATTAAGAATATCTTTGGAAACCGCTATTCCGTTATGAAAGGTTACTACTACCGCAAAGCTACCCACAAAGTACATAAAAAGAAGGGCCGTATGAAATTTACCAGAAAATGCTGGCAAATTAACAGTCTCAGTGCTTCTACATTTTCAAAATGTATACACTACTGCAAAAGTCAGGGTTCAATTCCTATTCTGATTTCTGTTCCAAACTATAACGGTTGGAACTATAAAAAGCATAATGCCTTACAGGAAATCGCCGACAAAAACGGAATCAATTTTGTCGATTTGAATTTGGAACTCAAAAAACAGATTGACTGGAAAAAAGACAGTGTAGACGGCGGTGACCATCTCAATATTAACGGAGCGAAGAAAACTTCCAACTACCTCGGAGAATATCTCAAAAATGAGTATGGACTTCGCGATAAACGAAATGATGTAAATTATAAACAATGGAATAATGATGTAGAAGAATACAAAAAGTTGTTAGTATTAAATCATAATTTAAAGAACAGACGAAAATAGAACCACCTTCTCCTCCCTTCCCAATCTTCCAAACTAATTCACCTGAGTATTGGAACCAACATCTCCCAGGAAATAAAAGAATCCTTATTTGTGACCCTCTCGTACCGAAAAAATCACAAATAAGGATTCTTTTATTTATTACAATGCCACATTTTTTTGATTTCAACTTATATTGTACTATTAAGTAGTGTTGTCTTTATTTTTTCTAAAAATTCTTATTAAAGGCATTCCTGTTAAAAAGCGTTGTTTTCCACAAATTTTCTTAATTCTGCTATACTTTTTACGATAACTTTTGCCCGATTTTCTTTCGGACTTTTTTTATTACGATGATTAAACCAGACTGTATTCCATCCTGCTCCACTTGCTCCAATAATATCAGCCTCATAAGTATCTCCAATATACCATGTCTCTTCCGGATTTAATTCAAATGCATTCTCCACATATTTAAATGCCATTGGGTCTGGCTTCTGATATCCGATACTACCTGAAATAAATATATGCTCGTCATCAAACCATCTATGTAAACCTAATGCATCAATCTTTGCTTCTTGCGGTCCTGGTCTGCCATTTGTTAAAATCGCAATAAAAATATCCTTTTCTTTACAATAATCAAGAATTTCTGCTACACCATTGCCAAGTGAAATCTCTTTTTGAAAAGCACGATATAATTTTTCAAACTGTTCTGCATCTTGTCTGCTCATCTCAATTCCCACATCATGATATGTTCTCTTAACCCTCAGGTAAAAACAATCCTCATGTGGAACTAATCCCTTTTTCTCCGCCTCCATAATCTCATCAGAGTAAACACGTGACTGTATAAACAATTCTGTACAATCTGCATCTGTCTTGTCTGCATATAATTTATTATGTACCAATTCAAATGGTCCCATAAGATTATAAAGGGTATCGTCTAAGTCAAAAATCAGGTTCAAGGTTGTCCTCCTTTGTATTTTAAATCACCTATTAAAATAATTTAGTAACTGTGAACATCGCAGACTTGGTTATCACACTACAAGTACAATGCTCTTTTGCCCAATAATAGTATACTTTATTAAAGTTGGCTTTTGTACATTCTTTTTTATATAACAAAAAAGCACCATCCCCGGGCCTAAATCCCAAAAACGGTACTTTGTAATGCGCCTTCAGGGGCTCGAACCCTGGACACGCGGATTAAGAGTCCGCTGCTCTACCAACTGAGCTAAAAGCGCATATCCTTGTGTTTTGTTTTCGTATCTCTCAACGACAAGGACTATTATATAACAACCTTTCACAGATTGCAAGCATTATTTTTTATTTTTCAAGTATTTTTTTAAGTACAATTGCAGGGCCATCTTCATCATTTGATTTTGTGATGTAATTTGCTTTTTCTTTTAATACTTCCATAGCATTTGCTACAGCAATTCCTACATGGGCATATTCAATCATTGCCACATCATTATCACTGTCTCCGATGGCAATCGTATCTTCGTGTGCAATGTTGTATTTCTCAGCAAGGATACGGATTCCTACATCTTTATTACATCCTTTCGGGAAGATTTCCATATTATATTCACTAGGAAATGTTACAACAAGATTTTCATTCTCTGCTGTTTTTACTGCAAACTCTCTTAACTCCTGTGGATCTGGAAACGCCACATGTATTTTATTGATTCGCATAATACCACGACGCAAAAGTAAATCATAAGAAAGACCTATTATATCTGTTGACAGTAGACTGTCCCCAAAATCTTTTCCCATCTTCGTATCATAAATAACAGGAACAGCATCTTTTTCTACATAGGCATCATTATCGCAATATAATTCTATAAATCCATGTCTTTCTTTTACTTCTTTATAAATATCATAAGCAATATGCTGTGGTATCTTACAGTTATGAATCAGCTCTTCTGTCTGAAGGTTTCCAACTAATGTTCCATTCGCACAGATACAGTATTTTATGCCTTCAATACCTTGTACCTGCTTCTTGATACTTCGAAAGCTTCTTCCTGATGTTGGTACTACCATAATACCATTCTTAACCGCCTCCGTAATTACTTCTTTTGAATAAGAAGAAATCGTACAGTCAGAATGTAATAATGTTCCATCTAAATCTATTGCTACAATTTTCATAAATAAATCCTTTCATTTATCGTAAAGTAAATTCGAATTTAAGTTATTCTCGTATTATCTGTTCTCTTTATTATAGGACCTTATAGATCTACCATAATAACTTACTATTATTTATCATTCAAAATTTTGCATACCTCTGAAATATTCCGGAAAAAGTTGCACAGACATCTCCAGATTCCCCTGTCACAAAAACTTTTTCTTTGAATATTCCAGCACATTTTTTCTTTAAAATTCATAAAATATCACCCCTGCTTTATCCTATGATATAAGCAAGGAATGTTGTTACTTATTTTTCTGTAAAAAAATCTGAAGCATACAAATTGGATTACCTTTTGCCACAAACTTCTCCTCATACTCTGTCATAATATTCCCTTCGACATATTCACTGTGGTGAAGGTCAAATGTACATTTTTCCAGTACCCAGCCTGCTTCTTTTACTTCCTCTAAAGAAAAATCAAATAATGGTCTGTTATCCGTCTTAAAGATAACTCTTCCTTCTTCCTTTAAAATATTATTGTAACGCTCTAAGAACTGACGTGAGGTAAGTCTTCTCTTTGCATGACGGTCTTTTGGCCATGGATCTGAGAAGTTCAGGTAAATCTGATCTACCTCCCCCTTTTCAAATACGTTTACAATATTCTCTGCATCCATTCGAATAAAATGAAGATTATCTAAAGGATTCTCCTCCATCTTCTCTAATGCTCTGACTAAAACACTGGAATACTTTTCAATTCCAATATAATGAATCTGAGGATTCTTCTCTGCTAACTGCATGAGAAACTTTCCTTTCCCCATTCCGATTTCTAACTGAATTGGCTTACCATCCTGAAAATAATCCTTCCACTGCCCTTTAACCTTCTCTACATCTTTAATTGTATATTCATTCGCTGCAATCTGTTCTCTTGAACCTTTTACATTTCTTAATCTCATTAAATTCTCCTATCTATCTTAATGCATTTCTATTTTCAGACACACAGTATTATTCTAATCGCTGGGCATTATTTTTGCAATTAATTTTTGCTTTTTCTATAGAAGTAGGATACAATGAGAGTCAAGGTCTGAAAACGACTGAATAGAACTCAAATACTTAGCCCAGACAGGGCAAAATAAAAAGGAGATTTAACAATGAAACGAATACTTACGTTTATATTGACACTAACACTGGCGTTAAGCTTTTGTATGAATTCCTTTGCCGCAGCAACTACAGCCACTGCTTCTGAGACGCAAACTGGCTCTTCCGAAGCAAAGGTTTCTTCTGAGGCGCAGACTACTAGTTCAAAAATACAGGACGGTACTTCCTATGGAGTTTCCAGTTTAAACGGTGCGCCAGATATCATAGCAGAATCTGCTGTTATTATGGATGCCAATACTGGAACTGTTCTTTATGGAAAAGAGGCAGATACTAAGAGATATCCTGCCAGTATCACTAAAGTTATGACTGCATTACTCGCCATCGAAAACTGCAAAATGAGTGATGTTATTACTTATTCTAATGCCGCAGTTAACGGAATTGAGGCAGGAAGCAGCACTGCCGGAATTAATGTCGGTGCAAAACTTACTGTGGAAGACAGTCTTTATGCCTTAATGCTCGTATCTGCCAATGAAGCTGCAGCTGCTATCGCAGAACACGTTTCCGGCTCTACTACAGAATTTGCAAAGCTCATGACAAAGCGTGCCAAAGAATTAGGGTGCACAAATACACAATTTAAAAACCCTCATGGACTTCCTGATGAAGAACATTACACAACAGCTCATGATATGGGACTTATTCTGAAAGAAGCGATGAAGCATGAGGAATTCCGCAAAATTTCCGGAACCATTTCCTATACTTTAAAGAAAAGTGACACTTTAAAAGACACTTTAGAGCTTTGGAACCATGCCAAAATTCTTCGTGAAAGCAGTGATTACTACTATAAATATGCAGAAGGTGCTAAAACAGGATTTACCCAGGTTGCTCTCAACACTTTAGTAACTTACGCAAAAAAAGGTGATGTAGAACTTATCTGCGTTATCTTAAAAGATTACGGAGCAGACAAGAGCTATACCGACACTGCTAACTTATTCAAATGGACATTTAACCAGGTAAAAGCTGTTGCACCACTTGAAGACTTTAGCTTAAAAACTGCCATGACAGAAAATACTTCTATTGATTCTACCAAGCTTGATCAGATTCAGTTATTAAATTGTTCTTATAATAAAGATTTTTCTGTCCTTGTAAAAAAAGGCTTTGACGAATCTAATTTAAAAACTGCTTTTAAATTAGATGAAGACAAAAAAACAGGGCGTCTCGGATACATCGTAATCTCCTGTGATGACAAAAAACTCGGTCAGACAGAAGTTACCTATGACATTACTTCTAAGCAGGGAAAAGCTTATCAGGAAGGAAAAAGCGTAGATGACAACTTAAAAACTGCTCCCGTAGCATCAAAAAGAAAAGAAGCAATACATAAGGGAATTGAATTTTCATTAAGACTCTTAATCGCTGTTATCTTGATTATCCTGATTATGCATATCATTCATAGACATGAATTAGAAAAACGCAGAAAAGAACGAATTTCTCGAAGAAAGAAGAAATAAATCTGAAAAAGAACCATATCTCAGTAAATAAAATCGCTGTGCGATGGCTTACAAAGCTACGGCACAGCGATTTTGTCCAATTACAAGTTATTTTACTGGAATCAGAACTTCTTTTCCTCCCATATATGGGCGAAGCACTTCTGGAATTCTTACAGAACCATCTGCATTTAAGTTATTTTCAAGGAAAGCAATTAACATACGAGGTGGTGCTACTACCGTATTATTTAATGTGTGAGCAAAGTATTTACCCTTTTCACCTGTTACACGAATCTTTAATCTTCTTGCCTGTGCATCACCTAAGTTAGAACAGCTTCCTACCTCAAAATATTTCTTCTGACGTGGAGACCATGCTTCTACGTCGATAGATTTTACTTTAAGGTCTGCTAAGTCTCCGGAGCAACATTCAAGAGTACGAACAGGGATGTCCATAGAACGGAATAAATCTACTGTGTTCTGCCATAATTTATCAAACCACATCTTGCTATCTTCCGGCTCACATACAACAATCATTTCCTGCTTTTCGAACTGGTGGATACGATATACTCCACGTTCTTCAATTCCGTGTGCACCTTTTTCTTTACGGAAACATGGGGAGTAAGATGTTAATGTTCTTGGCAGTGTATCGGATGGTAAAACAGTATCGATGAACTTACCAATCATGGAATGTTCGCTAGTTCCAATTAAATATAAATCTTCACCCTCAATTTTATACATCATTGCATCCATCTCAGCAAAACTCATAACACCTGTAACTACGTTACTACGAATCATGAAAGGAGGTACACAGTAAGTAAATCCTCTGTCAATCATGAAGTCTCTTGCATAAGAAATTACTGCAGAATGAAGTCTTGCAATATCTCCCATTAAATAATAGAATCCATTACCAGCTACTTTTCTTGCACTGTCTAAATCGATTCCATCAAATCTTTCCATAATATCTGTATGATATGGAACTTCAAAATCTGGAACAAATGGCTCACCATATTTCTGGATTTCAACGTTTTCGCTATCATCTTTACCGATTGGAACACTTGGGTCAATGATGTTAGGAATAATCATCATGATTTTCTTAACCTTTTCTCCAAGCTCTGCTTCTAACTTTTCAAGTTCTGCAAGACGTTCTGCATTCTTTGTAACCTGCTCTTTTACAGCATCTGCTTCTTCTTTTTTGCCCTGTGCCATTAAAGCACCAATCTGTTTAGAAATTTTCTTTCTGTTGGATCTTAAATCATCTGCTTCCTGCTGAGTCGCTCTTCTTTGTGCATCTAACTCAATTACTTCATCTACTAAAGGAAGCTTCTCATCCTGGAACTTATTACGGATGTTCTGTTTTACTACCTCTGGATTTTCTCTGACAAATTTTAAATCTAACATTATCAATATCCTCCTGTTTGTTAGAATATACTCCCGAAATCTTTCCCTATCTTACTTTTGCATTCTGAGATTTCAAAAATACGTTAGAAAATATTCTGGGTTTCATTTTAATAATATTAATGTAACTATTAAAAACTAGTATCTACATAGCTTTAAATAATTACAAATAAAAAAAGAACCCTTCCACCCTAAATCATGGGACGAAGAATTCCGTGTTGCCACCCAAATTGCTGTTCTCTTAATATATCTAAATACATCATATCTAAATATATAAAACTATAACAGCCACTCATCGGTACGCTAAAGGATACCAGCCTTTGACTTTCATCAATGCTCAAAAAGTGGAAAGGTACTTCCGCCTGCTGATTCTCACCAACCATCAGCTCTCTGAAAAACATTCGTACCGTAGCTTCTATCATCGCAACGAATCAATATTCTTGTTTATTATAAAGCAGAACGAGTTCCTTTGCAACTATTATTTTGTACTTCTGATTTTCCAGAATTAACACACGAAACTGTCTGGCATCTACTCAAATCTCTCCAACTTTCTTAAAATCAAATTCTGCTGTTCTCTCCAACAGCCAAAGACACCCCCAAAGAGGAAAGCCACCATATAATGTAGCTTCTCTTTAAGGACATCAACCTTGCCTTTTCCTACAGCAAATCAGAATTACTTAGGAACTACAATATTTATTGCCTGCGGAATTATACTAATATCCACCGGGAATCCTTCCGGAAGTTCCTCTCCATCGTAGTCTACCTTCACTTCCTCACCAGACAGATTCTCAATATAAAGCTTCTTTGTCTGAACATACTCTACCGCCGGATGATTAACATGGTCTCCCTGCAAAATAGAAATCATAAGTGGAAGCATCTGGAATATATCCATTTTCTTTATGATAATTGCATCAAATAAACCATCTGAAACAGATGCCAGAGGTGCTATCTCTCGAAAGCCTCCTACACTCTGCGAGTTTGCAATCATAAATAAAAGAATCTCTTCTTCGATTGTTTTATCATCTGTGACAAACTTCATCTTCCAGCTCTTTCCAAACTGCTTTGGAAGTTCTGCTGCTCCTTCTAAATAATATGCCAACTTACCCATTACCGCTTTTTTATCTTTGGATACTTTAAATCCAGTATCCGATAAAAGTCCTGCTGCCACTACATTAATAAAATACTTTTCATTCACTTTGCCGACATCTACTTTTTTAAGCTTAAAGTCTGTTATCATATCGCAGAATTCCTTTGGTGTCTGTGGAAGATTCAGATAGGTAGCAAAGTCATTAACTGTTCCGGCAGAAATAACAGCGACTGGAGTATCACTATTACTGAGTACCACACCGTTAATTACTTCATTAAGCGTTCCGTCTCCTCCAACAGCAACAACAAAGTCATACTGTCCCTTTTCTAAAGATGCTGCCTTATTTAGCGCATCGTCCTGCTTTTCTGTATAGAAAACATCTATGGTATTGCATATCTGGTCGATGACCAGCATCCCCGCTATCTCCTTAATCTTGTCAATAAAATTCTGTCTTCCAGAAGATGGATTAATGATAAACAATCCCTTCATCGCTTTCCCGAGCCTCCTTTAAATTCCTATATATTCTCGAAGAATTGACCGCAAAATCAAGTGTGGGCAAACCTTCGATAGTATCTTCCTTTAAATCTAATTTAATTATTTTAACATAGCAGTTCAGGCATTACAAGAATTTTACATACAAATTACCTATTATGTACAAAATTCTCCCTTAAATATCTTTTTAAAACTTCCTTTATTACTCCAAAAACTACTCCATATATACTCTCCAAGCTTTTCTGCTCTATCTCTTGTTTATCTTATTTTCCAGAGTGTGTTTGTATAATTTTTCTTCATTTTCCCTTTTAATCTTTTTTTAATCTTTCTGCGATATTCTTCTTTCCGTTTATTAAATTATTATATTGAACCATTTAAACATAATAAAAAAGATCATAACAAACAACAACTAATTTCCCTTAAGTAGTTATTTTGCCATCCACAATATATGAAAGGATTTATTTATGAATAATATGACCCATCTTGATGAGTTAGAAGCAGAAGCAATATACATTATGCGTGAAGTCGTAGCAGAATGTGAAAAACCGGTAATGCTTTATTCTATCGGTAAAGACTCCTCTGTAATGCTCCATTTAGCATTAAAGGCTTTTTACCCTGAAAAGCCACCATTTCCATTTTTACATGTAAATACTACCTGGAAGTTTAAAGAAATGATTGCATTTCGTGATAAGACTGCTAAAAAATACTCACTTGATATGATTGAATATATCAATGAGGAAGGAGTTAAAAATGGAATCAACCCTTTTGATCATGGTTCTTCTTATACAGATATTATGAAAACACAGGCGTTAAAACAGGCCCTTGATAAATATGGTTTTACTGCTGCATTTGGTGGTGGAAGAAGAGATGAAGAAAAATCAAGAGCAAAGGAAAGAATTTTCTCCTTCCGTAATTCTAATCATGCCTGGGATCCTAAAAATCAACGCCCGGAGATGTGGAAACTTTATAATACAACCATTCGTCAAGGGGAAGAAATGCGTGTCTTTCCTATTTCTAACTGGACAGAAAAAGATATCTGGCAATATATCAAACGTGAAAATATTGATATTGTACCATTATATTTTGCTGCTGAGAGACCATTTGTCAGGAGAAATGGAAATATTATTATGGTTGATGATGACCGCATGCGGTTAGAGCCGGGAGAAAAAATTGAGCATGGGAAAATTCGTTTCCGCACACTTGGCTGTTACCCTTTAACCGGTGGTATTGAGAGCGAAGCAGATACTCTTGATTCAATTATTGAAGAAACTTTAAGCGCTGTTTCTTCCGAACGTACCAGCCGTGTAATCGACAGCGACGACGGTGCCGCCAGCATGGAAAAAAGAAAAAGGGAGGGATATTTCTAACATGAACAGTCTTCTTAAGTTTATTACCTGCGGTAGCGTAGACGATGGAAAATCTACATTAATCGGCCATATGCTTTATGATGCTAAACTGCTTTTTGCCGATCAGAAAAGATCACTAGAACTTGACAGTAAAGTAGGGTCTCGTGGCGGTGCAATCGACTATTCACTTCTTCTTGACGGACTGATAGCAGAGCGTGAACAGGGGATTACTATCGATGTTGCCTACCGTTATTTCACAACAAAAAACCGCTCTTTTATCGTTGCCGACACACCAGGGCATGAAGAATATACAAGAAATATGGCTGTCGGTGCTTCTTTTGCTGAACTTGCTGTTATTCTCGTTGATGCGACACATGGTGTTCTGACTCAGACAAAACGTCATACCCGTATCTGCTCTCTCATGGGAATTGAACATTTTGTATTTGCAGTAAATAAAATGGATCTAATTAACTACGACATAGATCGTTTTGAAAAGATTACACGTGAGATTAAGATGATGATCGCAGAATACGATTATAAATCCATTAAGATTCTTCCTGTTTCCGCCACAGAGGGGGACAATATTACCTCAAAATCCAAAAAGATTTTATGGTATGAGGGAGAACCTTTACTTGCCTATCTGGAAAACATCCAAATACATAATGATTCTGTTGAGCAGGGATTTACCATGCCAGTACAACGCGTATGCCGTCCAGACAGAACTTTCCGAGGTTTTCAGGGACAAATCGAGTCAGGAAAAATTAAAGTCGGCGATGAGATTACAGCACTGCCATCAAACGAAAAAGCAAATGTAAAAACGATTCTTGATGCTGGAAAAGAAGTGACTGAAAGTAGTCGCGGACATGCAGTAACGATTTGTCTTGACAGCGAAGTTGACATATCCAGAGGTTGCGTTCTCGTCCATAACGCAAAACCTAAAACAGGTAATCTGTTTACTACAAACCTTTTATGGATGGATGACTCCCCGCTTGTTGCCGGAAAGAATTATCTTTTAAAACTTGGAACAAAAATGACCCCTGCTGTTATAATGAATATCAAGTACAAAATTGATGTTAACACTGGAAATGAAGTATATTCCGATACTATTTATAAAAATGAAATTGCTGTCTGTGATATTGCCGTTTCCGAAAAAATCGTTTTTGAAAAATTTAAAAATAATCACACTCTGGGTTCTATGATTCTTATTGACAGAATTACAAATATGACTTCTGCCTGTGGCGTTATTACACATGCATTACGACGCACTAATAACCTTATATGGC
Organism: uncultured Anaerobutyricum sp.; assembly: GCF_934307085.1. GTDB lineage: Bacteria > Bacillota > Clostridia > Lachnospirales > Lachnospiraceae > Anaerobutyricum. The sequence continues at coordinate 34,454 of NZ_CAKRCF010000005.1, read as the reverse complement.
ACGAGATGGATATTACAAGAGAATTTCGGGCACAGCAAAAAAGACAGACCCCTAAAACTATCTGGATAACCGGCCTTTCCGGTTCCGGTAAGTCTACACTTGCAAATGAAATCGAAAAGCGGCTTGTTGCCCTCGGAAAACACACCATGCTTCTTGATGGCGATAATGTCCGCATGGGACTCAATAAAAATCTTGGTTTTAAAGAAGCTGACCGTATAGAAAATATCCGTCGAATTGCAGAAGTTTCGAAGCTAATGAATGATGCTGGATTACTTGTAATCACCTCCTTTATTTCTCCTTATGTCCGCGACAGACGAAATGCCAGAGAAATTATCGGAAAAGAAAACTTTATTGAAATTTATGTAAGCACCCCTGTAAACGAATGCGAAAAACGCGATGTGAAAGGACTTTATAAAAAAGCAAGAGCCGGTGAGATTCCAGATTTCACCGGGATTTCCAGTCCTTATGAAGCTCCTGAGCATCCTGAAATTACAATCGATACCACTGGAAAAAGCCTTGCAGACAGTGTAAATTATATTATAGAACAATTAGAAAACTTTTTATAACACAAGCAAACACGTTCTCTTATACAAGAATAGAATTTCTATAACATACCATTCACTACTATAAATATAGAAGTAGAATCTTATTAACTACCTGCCTCCTAAAGGCAGTGGTTTTCGCCCATGATAAACGAAAGGAGATTTTTATGAAAATTCTCGTAGTAGAAGACGAACCAGATTTAAACCGCATCATCGTAAAACACCTTCAGGCAGAAGGTTATCTTGTTGACTCCTGCTTTAATGGGAATGATGCTATTTATTATATTACAGAAGGAAATTACGATGCCGTTTTACTCGATGCCATGCTTCCTGGAAAAGACGGTTTTCAGGTGCTAAAAGATATCCGGAGTAAGAGAATTGAGACGCCTGTTATGTTCCTTACTGCCCGTGACCAGACAGAATACATCGTAGCAGGTCTCGACTGTGGAGCTGACGATTATGTCGTAAAACCATTTTCTTTTGATGAAATTTTAGCAAGACTTCGCGTTATTATAAAGCGAAGTCCTAAAAAACATGGTGCTTCCTGTCAATGTAATGATTTGATTGTTGATACCGATAAAAAATCTGTAACCAGACAGGGAATTCCTATTGAACTTTCTCCAAAAGAGTACGCTATTTTAGAATATATGATTCGCAATAAAAATATTGCCCTTTCCCGCTCACAGATTGAATCAAATGCGTGGGGAATTGATTTCGACGGAGAATCTAATATCATCGATGTGTATATTCGATATCTCCGCAAAAAAATTGATGATGATTTTGACATAAAACTCATTCAGACAGTTCGAGGAGTTGGATATATGTTAAATGAATCTTAATTCTGTTTTACTCTTTTCTAAATAAGCAAACCTATAGGAGTTATCATGAAAAAATCAAAAAAAATATCACTTACACGCTATATATACATTCGCTTTACAAGCATTATATTAATTATGGCTGTAATTATGATTTTATTTATTTCATATTTTTCTAATAAAACTATTTTCTTCGATATACGAAGGCAGATTCGCAGAGAAAGTCGTTATGACTTTCTTAACATAGACGTTAAAAATAAAAAAATATTAGTAAATAAGGATTTTGTTTTCAGAGAAAATCATATTCAAAAAATTGTTTTAGATGAAAACGACCGAGTTATCCGCGGTTATTATCCAGATGAAGAACTGGCTAAATATCCACTTCATCAATGGGATTTCCGCCGGGTTAAATGCTCGTCTGGTTACTATTATATATTCGACCGTCCCTTTCTAAAACAAGATTCTATCACTAAAAAAAGAGTTTTAGTTATCATAAGAAATATTGGTAAAGAAACAGATTTTAACAGCCAGTATCAGACAATGAAATATATATCTTATCTTTTTACTTTTATTATTAGTTTGATCGATATTATTCTTATTGGAATTACCTCTCTCCGTCTTACCATTCCAATGAAAGAAATAAGAGATACAGCCAACAAAATCGGAGCAGATGGTGATTTAGCAAAACGTATTAACTATTCCTCTCCATTTAAAGAAATGGATGCTATGATCCAGGCAAACAACCGAATGATGGACCGCCTCGAAGATTTATTTCAGCAACAACAACAATTTACTTCCGATGTTGCTCATGAACTGAGAACTCCCGCTTCTATCATATCAGCAGAATGCCAGTATTTAAACAAATATGGAAAGGCGATAGAGGATTATGAGGACTCCCTAAATGTAATTCATCGCCAGATTACAAAGACCAATGAAATTATTATGCAGCTTCTTCAACTCTCCCGATTAGAACAGGGACGCATAAAGGAAGATTTCGAATATACTAACTTAAAAGACCTTATCGAATCTGTCTGTGATTCAGAACCTCTGCGTGAAAAGAAGCATATAACCATTTACTCCAATCTCAATGACATATCCATTTCTATGAATGTAGGACTTATGACTATTGCTATCAAAAATCTTATAAATAATGCAATGAAGTATAGTGAAGATAATTCTTCTGTTAAATTAAGATTATGGGTAGAAAAAAATCATGTCTTTTTTGAAGTTAAAGACTACGGATGCGGCATGAGCGAAGAAACTCAAAAACATATTTATGACCGTTTTTACCGGGCAGATAAATCCCGAAATACAGAGGGCTTTGGCCTTGGACTTGCCCTAGTACACAAAATTATAGAAATTCATAAAGGAGAAATTTTTGTAAAAAGTGAACTGGGAGAAGGTTCTGTTTTTACTATCACCCTTCCTCAACATTAATTTTTCTTCTGAAATATAAAAATTTTTCCAACACTTGCAAATTATATTTTATTGGTGATTTCTCCTGAATAAGGGCTCCATAGAGAAACTACGTTGACCAACTGCAGATAACTATAGGCAAAATGAAGTGTACAAAATATTAGAATTCTTCTTTAAAGACACTCTAATATTTTTTAATCCTATTTTAATGTTTTTACGATATTCTCTTTTTCGTTTACAAAAATAATATTTATAAAAGAATAACGAAAAGAGGATATTATGAAAACATTATATATACACATTGGCTGCCCTAAAACGGGAACAACTTCTTTACAATACTTTTGTAAAGAAAACAGCGATACTCTTGCTGAACATGGAATTTATTTTCCTGTATTTCCACAACGTTATCCCGGCGTTGGTCATTTTAGAAATGCTCATTTTCTTTTTGGACATCAATACAATTCTGACGGACAAATTGATTTTTTAGAAGAAAAAAGAATTTTTCGTTTAAATATGGATCACATTATTTATAAATTTTCCAAATATGATAATATTCTTATTTCTGACGAAGGGCTATGGTATGCCGCTCATTACAACAAAAAATATTTATGGGAAACATTACAAAAAGAAGCTCTTACGAATTCATTTAAAATAAAAATTATTGTTTATCTTCGCAGACAAGATGCTTTGTTAAATAGTATATGGAATCAAAAAATTAAAGAAGCAAAACAACGATATCGTTCCATGACCTGGGATAAATTTACGAATCTGTCTGTGCCGGCTGCATACTTAAATTATGATGAAGGACTTTCTGAAATTGCTGATTATTTCGGTTTCAAAAATATTATTGTACGGCGCTACGGAAAAAGATATTTTAAAAACGGATCTATTTACGATGACTTTCTGGATACCCTTGGTCTAACTCTAACAGATGATTATACAATATCCACATTCGAGAGAAATCTTGGTTTATCTGGAAACGCCCGCGAAATTCAACGAATTCTCAATACCATTCCAGATGCCAGCCAAAGCGAATTATCTTACTTCAAAAGGCTTCTTGCAAATGTATCCCTTGAAAACCCAGATTCAGAAAAATTAAGTATGTTTTCTCCAAAAGAAGCCGAAACTTTTATGGAAAAATATCGCGAAGGCAATCGCAAAGTCATGGAAAAATATTTTCACAAATCAGAAGATTTATTTAAAATTAATTTTGAAAACACAAAAAAATGGGAATGGGATGCCCAGGCTATGAGTGAAGATATTATTCTCTTGATTGCCAATTCGACCCTTTCTCTAAAAAAAGAAAATGAAGAATTACGCCAACAAATCCACAATCTTGAGGAAACTGCAAAACAGCAAAATACAGCTATGATTGATTTAAAAAATAAGCTAAAACATCCTCTTCGAACTTTATTAACAAGGATTTTAAAGAAAAAAAGAGCTTAGACTTATATTCGCTTAAATTGTTCTTTTTAAAATAAGGAGTATCAGTTTGTGTAAACCTCTTTGAACTGATAAAAAATTTTTTAATTTACAATACTATCTAACCGCAAAAAAAGAGAATGCCCTGTAAATGATATAATCCTCCTAAAGTAGACAAGGTAAATAACCAAATGTACTTTAGGAGGATTTTTTATGTTTCAATTATAGGATAATTATTATCTCTCTACTCAAATTTATTATTCGATTGTAATGTATTGTTTCTCTTCTACTGTTTTCTGTACTTCTTTCGGAACTGTTACAGTTAAAATTCCATTATTAAATGCAGCTTTCAAATCTTCCTGTTTTACGCCTTCGCCAACATAGAAACTTCTCTGGCAACTTCCACTGTATCTTTCTTTACGGATATAGTTGCCTTCTTTATCTTTCTCATCTTTATTCGTATTCTGCTGTGCGGTAACTGTCAGATAACCATCTTTCAGTTCTGCTTTAATGTTCTCTTTTTCAACTCCTGGCATTTCCATTTCTAATTCATAATGGTCACCGACATCTTTTACGTCTGTCTTCATCAGATCATAGTTCGCAGTTGTATAATTTCCTGCGAATGGAAACATATCATCAAATACATCGTCTACAAAATTATTTCCAAAAATACTAGGCATCATCATAGGTCATTTCTCCCTTCAAATCTAATCTCAATCTATCTGTTTGGGCTACTTAAATACTTTCACCCTTGTTATAATCCTTATTTATATCGTATCAAATACCTTACGGGCATCTGTTAAATCTCAATATATTCAAATTTACTTTTGGCAAAATCATCTGAAAAATTATTCGCCAATCATAATGTAATTCTTTTCTTCTTTTGCTTTCTTATCTTCTTTCGGAATATTGATTCTTAAAATACCATTCTTAAAGGAAGCTTTAACATCTTCCTGTTTTACGCTATCTCCAACATAAAAGCTTCTTGATAAGTTACCGGCATAACGCTCACGACGGATATATTTTCCAGTCTTTTTATCCGTTTCATCTTTATCTAAACCTTTTGCGGCAGAAATTGTAAGATATCCATTCTCAAGCTCCAGTTTGATTTCATCTTTCTTGAATCCTGGAAGGTCTACATCTACTTCATAATGGTCTTTCTTTTCCTTTATATCCGTCTTCATAAGGTTCTTTGCATGTTTTCCATATAACGGATTCTTCTTACCGAAAAATCTCTTTTCAACTGGTTCATTAAACCAACTGTCAAAATCATCAAATAAATTTTCTCCAAAAATACTAGGCATCATCATAAGTCATTTCTCCTTTCAAAATCTTTTACTGTATTCAGCAAATCGGAAACATCTTTCTTTCGACTATGTTGAAATGAATTTTATGAACTCCGGTTCGGAACTGATTTCCTATTCCTTTATGTCCTCTCTTTTGTTCTAGTTGTAATATAACACTTATTATTAGCCACGTCAAGAGACGAGTGCTAAAAATTTGTGAATATTTTGTGAACTCTTCTTGATTTTCTATCAAGGCTTTTTATCATTGAAAATATTTCGTAACCCTCATATAATTCTACTATAATTAATATCCTGCATTATAAATAATGGATTTATATTCACACAACACCAATCAAAAACCAAGGTTGATAACCTTGAATTTAAAAGGCTCTTCCCATTGAAAATAAGCGGAGTCTTCAGCAAACGAAAGGATTTATTTATGAAATACGATTTTACGCAAATAATAGACAGACACGGAAAAGATGCAATGGCAGTTGATGGGCTCGGAAAAGTGCCCGGCTTCACACCTGACAAACCAAAGAATGGATTTGATGTAATCCCTATGTGGGTTGCTGACATGAATTTTGAGACTGTTCCAACCATTACACAGGCAATTATTGAGCGGGCATCCCACCCGGCATTTGGATATTTCAGCCCGACAAAAGAATATTTTTCTTCTATTATAAACTGGCACAAAACAAGAAATCATGTCGAAGGATTAACTCCAAAATGTATCGGCTATGAAAATGGCGTACTTGGATGCGTTATCTCCTCTCTGAATGCATTTGCTTCTCAGGGTGATGCCGTTCTCCTTCACAGCCCGACATACATCGGTTTCACAAACAGTATTACAAACAATGGATTTAAAATTGTCCACAGCCCACTGAAAAAAGATGCACAGGGAATCTGGCGAATGGCCTACGAAGATATGGATAAAAAATTAAAAGAGAATCATATTCACGTTGCCATTTTCTGCAGCCCTCATAACCCTTGCGGCCGTGTCTGGGAAAGAGAAGAAATCGAAAAAGCAATGGAAGTTTATAAGAAAAATAACTGCATCGTTATCTCTGATGAAATCTGGTCTGATCTTATTTTAGATGGTTATCAGCACATTCCTACACAGTCTGTCAGCGAAGATGCCAAAAACCGGACAATTGCAGTCTATGCACCAAGCAAGACCTTTAACCTCGCTGGTCTAATCGGAAGTTATCATATTATATATAACTCTTATTTAAGAGACCGCGTGCTGGCAAGTTCAAGTAAATCTCACTATAACTCCATGAACGTCCTCTCCATGCATGCCCTCATCGGAGCCTACAAACCAGAAGGCCACGAATGGGTTGATGAGCTCTGCCACGTATTAACAGAAAATATCAACTATGCTCTGGAACATATCACCGATAACTATGCGGGAATCACCGTCAGCCGCCCACAGGGAACCTATATGCTGCTTCTTGAATGTGAAGACTGGTGTAAAGCACATAAAAAAACAATGGACGAACTATTAAAAATCGGATGGGATGTCGGGGTCGCATGGCAGGATGGAAAACCTTTTCACTCTCCTTATGGCATTCGAATGAATCTGGCATTACCATTGAGCAGGGTGGAGGAAGCATTTTCGAGGTTAGATGACTTTTTGATTTAGTTCAACACAACAAACAGACGAAAAAAGGAATCCTCATAAGCCATATTGGTGACTTTAGTCGCGGCGTGTTGAATGCTCGCTTAACACGCTCGCATCCAACACTTGCTCCGAGGCCACAAATATGGCTTATGAGGATTCCTTTTTTCTGTCTTTGACAAGTTATGGAAAATTTAATCAAGAAATTTCAGACTGCTCTGAAAATACTTCTGGGAGATATTTGTATTTCAATATTGTAGGTAATTTCCATTTAGTTTTCTAATTTAAACTCCAATCTCACGGAAAACAAGCCATTTTCCTCCGAAAATAAACTTTCACCTCCAAGTTGCTGCATCATTTTTTCCACACTCAACAACCCAATATGATTACTTTCGACTCCCGTACTTTGCTGCTTAATACCATTCGACATTGTAAGTATATATGTTGTCTTTGTAAAGCAGCCCTTTATTTTTACTGGGACAGACTTATCTCCATACTTTAAAATATTTGAAAAAAGATTACTGAATATTCTTTTTATCATTCCTTTATCCCCTGTAATCCATCTTTCTACATTCGTATAATCAAGTTGTGTCTGAAATCCTGCAAGCCTGATAAAATCACTATGTTCATTAATACAATCTCTAAAATATTCTATTGGTATTTTCTTAACTTTTGCTTCATCCACTTCTTCAAACACCAACGCATATTCGAACATTCTGTCCGTCATTTCCCGAATGTCACTTGTCTTTTGCAGGCAACGTTTCAAATACTCTTCGTACATTTCCGGGTTTCTATTTAAGCGAAGAACTTCCAGATATCCATTTAAAATTGTCAATGGAGTTCTCAGATCATGGGACATTGCTGTAATTAAATCCTGATTTGCCCTGCGACTTTCTTTTTCACGGACCAGTGTATCTTGTAATGCTGTCCGCAAATTATCTAGTTCTTCCGCAATGATTCCAATCTCGTCCTGCCCCATCTCCGGCACACTATCCCGAAGATTACCTGCTGCCATTCGCAAAATCTCATCTTTTAACGTTGCCACCTTATTCATTTTCTTTTTTATAAAAAATAAAATCATTCCGAAAAACAGACCAATACTAACCGCCAACGAAAAAATACAATACGGATAAATAAAGCGTACTCTATGATAAAACCATACCATTACCGTTGCATATCCATTTTTAAACTTCATCGGAAATTCGTATGTCTCCTCGCCTTCTCCGCCAGTCAGCTGATAACCCATATCAAAAAAGGTACTAAATGCCGCATTATTTAATACTCTTGGGAACTTGCCAGCTATATAGGCCCCTTCTTTTAAGCTATAAATATAAATACCCGTATATTTATCTCCCAAACTAAGAAATGGCTGTATCTTCTTAACTCCCTCCTTATCATCTTCTGAAGACGGAATATTATAATTTGCAGCTTCTGTCCGCAGTTTTTCCCAAAAATCTTCATCTTGCGACATATCCCGAAATCCCGGAACCTGCTGAACGTATTCATAAATTTTCCATTTATTCAACCATAAAACTTCAAATAATAAAATACTTGCCAGTCCTGTCAAAAGAATAAGAACCATCAACTGTGTGTGAATCTTCCAACCGCTCGCTTTTATCTGTACCTTTTTAATCACAATAGTATCCCTTTCCCCAGGAGGTCCTTATAATTACTGGATTTTTAGAATCCTGCTCCACTTTCCTTCGAAGATTTCGAATGTGTACCATAACTGTATTCTCCGCACCATAATAAAAATTCTCTTTCCATACCGCTTCATAAAGCCGCTCTGCCGAAAACACCTGATGTCTGTTTTTCAACAATAATAATAATATCGCATACTCTGTATCCGTAAGTTCTAATAACTCACCATCTGAATACACACTCTTTGTCTCCTCATCGACAACCAGATTCTTGCAGGAAAAATTCTGCGGTGTCTCTACTTTATCCGCCTTTCCCTTATAAACCTGATATCTGCGAATCAATGCTTTTGCTCTGCTAATCAACTCATTATAAGAAAATGGTTTCGCCAGATAGTCATCTCCGCCGCTCGAAAATCCTAATGTCTTATCACTATCCTTCGTCCTCGCACTCAAAAATAAAATCGGTGCATTACTCTCTTCCCGCATCTTCCGACACGTCTGGTATCCATCCATCCCCGGCATCATAATATCAAGAATAATCAGATCATACTCTCTGTTCTCCAACATTTCCAATGCCTTAACACCATTCCCTGCTGTCTCCACCCGATACCCCTCGCCACCGAGCAATACCTGTATAATCTCCCGAATCTCTGGATTATCATCCACTACTAAAATACTTGAACTATTCTCTTCCAAATCTATCTGCCTTTCTAAAACAATTTCTTTAAAAACATTTTTCATTATTTTTATTATACCGTATTTCAACTCAAAAAAAGAAAAAAAGAACCTATCTTAAGTATTTTTAAGTTTTACTTAGGATAGGTCCTTACTTTTTTAACGACAAAAAAGGACTAATAGAAAATCCTGTCTCCAGTCATTCCTTGTTCTACTACTCTATATTCAATCTTATTTTTCGCAAAGAAATATATATTCAAATATTTGAATATATATTTCTTTGCTTTCTTTTTATTAAATCACTTAAAATTTTGTATCCAAAATTAAGGTTCTGATTTTACTTCTACCGTCAAAAACAGCTCCCTTGCCTGCGGCAAATCGGAATTTAAAATCTGTTATGCCGCTTCCTCAAACTGTGAATTATACAACTGAGCATAGAATCCATTTCGAACAAGCAACTCCTCATGATTTCCCTGCTCGATAATATCTCCATCCTTCATTACAAGAATCACATCCGCATTCTTAATCGTAGACAATCTATGTGCAATGACAAAACTCGTTCGTCCTTCCATCAAGTTATCCATCGCATTCTGGATAAGCGCCTCTGTACGCGTATCTACAGAAGACGTTGCCTCATCAAGAATCATTACCTTGCTGTCTGCCAGAATGGCTCTTGCGATAGTAAGAAGCTGTTTCTGACCCTGAGATACATTGCTTGCATCTTCATTCAGTTCCATATTATATCCACCCGGAAGAGTACGGATAAAATTGTCTGCGTGAGCTGCTTTGGCCGCCTCGATGACTTCTTCATCTGTCGCATCTAAACGTCCATAGCGAATATTTTCCATGATAGTTCCTTTATAAAGCCAGGTATCCTGTAATACCATTCCAAATACCTTACGAAGATCACGTCTGTTGTAGTCACGAACGTCATGATTATCCAGAAGAATCTGCCCACTATTTACATCATAGAAACGCATAAGCAATTTAACCATCGTTGTTTTTCCAGCTCCAGTCGGACCAACAATTGCGATTTTCTGACCCGGTTTTACGTCTACAGAGAAATCGTTGATGATTGTCTGATTTGGATTGTATCCAAAATTAACATGGGAGAATTTTACCTCTCCTGTTACATTTTCAATAGACACTGCTCCTTCATGTTCCTGATCTTCTTCCTCTTCTTCTAAGAATTCAAATACTCTTTCAGAAGCTGCTGTCATGGACTGTACCTGATTGATAACCTGTGCTATCTGCTGGATTGGCTGTGTAAAATTCTTTACATACTGAATAAATGCCTGAATATCACCAACACCGATTGTTCCTCGGATTGCTAATAATCCACCGGAAATAGCAACTCCCGCATATCCAAGGTTACCGACAAATGCCATGATTGGCTGCATTAAACCTGACAAAAACTGAGATTTCCATGCAGATTCATATAAGACTCCATTGGTTTCATCAAATGTTTTTACCATGTCTTTTTCTTTATTAAATGCTTTAATAACGAGATGTCCACCGTAACTTTCCTCTACCTGACCATTGATATGACCAAGATATTCCTGTTGTGTGCGGAAGTATTTCTGAGAAAACTTTACGACTGTAGACATTAAGATTGCAGATACCGGTAAGATAATAAAGGCAATCAATGTCATTAGCGGCGATATAGTGAGCATCATTATAACTACACCGATAAGCGTTGCCGTTGAGGTAATCACCTGTGTGACACTCTGGTTTAATCCCTGACCTAACGTATCTACATCGTTGGTAATTCTTGAAAGAACCTCGCCGTAAGTACGACTTTCAAAGTACTTCATTGGCATACGGTTAATTTTCTCAGAGATTTCTTTTCGAAGGTTATAACAGATTCTCTGCGTTACCCCGGTCATAATCCATCCCTGTAAAAAGTTAAATACTGTACTTGTCAGATACAAACCTAAAGTAAGTAAAAGAATCTTTCCAATGCGGTTAAAATTAATCCCGCCTGTTCCGGCAATTTTCTTCATCAATCCTTCTGCCAACGCAGTTGTTGCCTTTCCCATAACCTTTGGGCCAGCAACAGAAAAGACTGTAGATATCGCCGCAAAAATCATTACTGCAAGAATCGCAAATTTATAATTCCCAATATAGCGAATCAGCTTTTTAAAAGAGCCACTGAAATTCTTTGCTTTCTCTCCGCCTTGCATCATTCCTCTTCTTCCGCCGCCCATCGGGCCGCGACCGCCCATTGAACCTCTGTTTGATGTTCCCGCTTTATTTTCAGCCATTTTACTTACCTCCTTTCTTATGATTTAACTTCCTGTCATCAGACTTTTTCTTTAATTTGTTATTTTCTTTCTCATCAATTTTTGTAGAAAGGGTTTCTTTCTTATTTGTTTCCTGCTCTACTTTTTCTTCTACCAAACCTAATTCTCCAAGACCAAGCTCCTTCTCAGAAAGCTGTGATTTTGCAATCTGGAGATATACTTCACAGTTCTTCAGCAATTCTTCATGTGTTCCCTTGCCAACAATTTTTCCATCGTCCAAAACAAGAATCTGGTCTGCATGTAAAATTGTGCTGACTCTCTGTGCAACAATCAAGATAGATGCATCATGCACTTTTTCGTTTAATTCCTTACGAAGTGCTGCATCTGTTTTCATATCAAGAGCAGAAAAACTATCGTCAAATACAAGAACTTTTGCCTTTTTCGCAATCGCTCTTGCAATCGCAAGACGCTGTTTCTGTCCACCAGATACATTGCTTCCTCCCTGTGCGATTGGACTATCGTATTTTTCTTTTTTCGTCTCGATGAATTCGGTTGCCTGTGCAATCTGTGCAGCTTCCATCACATCTTCATCCGTTGCTTCTTCTTTTCCAAACCGTAAGTTAGAAGCAATCGTCCCTGAAAAAAGAACACCCTTCTGCGGCACAAATCCTATTTCTTCTCGAAGTTCTTCCATAGAAATCCGGCGAATATCTTTACCATCTAATGTAATCTGTCCACCTGTTACATCATAAAATCTTGGAATTAGATTAACCAGCGTAGACTTTCCACAACCAGTACTTCCGATAATCGCTGTTGTTTTGCCTGGCTCTATCTTAAAGTCAATATCTGAAAGTACGTTATGTTCTGCTCCCGGATATTTGAAATCTACATGTGAGAATTCCAGAACACCTTTATGCTCCTTAAGTGTTTCTGGCTCCTTCACATCCTGAACAGAAGATTCTGTTTTAAGAACTTCATCAATACGGTCTGCAGCAACGCCCGCTCTGGGCACCATAATAGACATCGCTGTCATCATAAGAAATGCCATAACAATCTGCATTGCATACGTGATAAATGCAGTCATCGCACCAACCTGTAATGTTCCTGCGTCAATTTTCTGTGCGGAAACCCATGTAATCAGAATCGTAACACTGTACATGATGAACATCATTCCTGGCATCATAAATGTCATGACACGGTTTGTAAAAAGCTGAGTTCCTGTTAACTTTTTATTTGCCTCATCGAAACGTTCTTCCTCTGTTTTTTCTCTGCCAAATGCACGAATAACGGAAAGTCCTGTTAAAATCTCTCTAGAAACAAGGTTAAGACCATCTACTAATGTCTGCATAATCTTGAACTTCGGCATCGCCATCGAAACAAGCATCATAACAAATCCAAGAATCACAACAACGGCCAGTGCTATAATCCATTCCATTCCTGCTCCGGTCTGATACACTTTAATAATTCCACCAATGCCGATAATCGGTGCATACAAAAGGAGGCGAAGCATTACTGCTGTAACCATCTGAATCTGCTGAATATCATTCGTACTTCTTGTAATAAGAGATGCTGTAGAAAAACGGTTCATTTCCGCATTTGAAAATCCCATAACTTTCTTGTAGATTTTCCCACGTAAATCTCTACCAATACTTGCACCTACTTTTGAGGCAAGGAATCCTACGCCAACTGCTGCTACGAGAATCATAAATGCAATTCCAAGCATACGTCCTCCCTCTTTCCAGAGGTAATCTGTCTGTATCTTATCGATGTCCACTCCCGCAGCTTTATCACACTTTGTCGCATAGGCAACACCTGTAGAAAATAACGTACTTTCTCCAATAGCATCCATTTTCTTTTCAATTTCTTCTCTAGACTTTTTAATATCGGAATTGCTCATCATTCCTGTCTTTTTCATCTGGTATAACATTGGACGCACATCAACATATGTGACCTTTTTCCCGTCATCGTCCTTCTCCTGAAAGCTTTTAAAATCCATGTTGAGCATCTTTCCAATCTCATCAACACTCATATCATCTATTTTATCCTTCATTGGAGCCATCGCCGGATTAGAAGCGATTGAATTTTTAATCATCTTCTTAAATTGTGATTCTTTTACATTTGACATGTTATGATTTAAGAAAATCGCTGTAAGAAATGTATCATCTAACTTATCTAATTTTTCCTCATCTTCTTCCTTGCAAATGTAATATTCTCCTTTTTTCTTATAGGTATCTTCCCATATCTTCTTCTCTTTTGAAGTCATATACAACTGCGATATTTCATATTCATCCTCCGTCATTTTCACAGGAAGAATATGCTCCACACCTTTATTCTGTATTCCCACATCAATGATATCTGACGTATATTGTGGCAGCGATAAATCGCCAAACGCCTGCACAACAAGCAACAATACAATCGCAACGATCATATACCAGTATGGGGCCATATTTTTAAATATTTTTGTCATTCTTTATGTCCTCCAACTACTTTTATCAAAACAATTTTTCTCTGACTATTCTGGTCATTAAAAATCAATTTTTCTGATTTTTATCCTCAATGTTACTTTTCTGGTCCTATTTTTCTAGTTTTATTTTTTCAACTTTTTTTAACTTCATTAAAAATATTACCCTTAATTACTATCATTATTAAGGGGCAATATCCTTTATGGTTATGCTTTCTAACAACTACTCGTTCATTCTTTTCAATAAAATCTCTGAACACTCCTCCAAAGAAAGCTTCGCTGTATCAAGAACCAAATCATAGTTCTTCTCATCCTTCCAGTCCTTTTTCGTCCAAAACTTAAAATACTTGTCCCTGCCCCAATCTTTTCTGTCCATTAAACGACGTGCCTTTTGCATTGTATCTACACTTTCCTTCTCAAAAATGCGCTGCACTCGCTTCTCCTTATCACTACAACGGACAAAAACTGTCACGACACCTTCACAGGATTTTAAAATTTCTGTAGAACATCTCCCAATAAAAACCGCCGGACCTTCCGCATAAAGATTTTTAATTGTCTCTTTCATTCCATAAAAAATCTCGTTAATCTTTGTCATATTTTCGTACTGATTATAACCTGCCATCATTGCGATATTATAGAGGAGACTCCCTACCTTGTTCTCATCAAACTCCTTAAGAGTTGCAATCTCTATACCGTATCCCTTAGCTGCCTCAACCAGTAACTCTCCATCATAGTAAGGAATCTGTGCTTCATTTGCAATGCGGATTCCGATATCTCGTCCCCCACTCCCAAACTCTCTTTCTATTGCCACTGACTTCATATACTGCATTCCTTTCTTCCAACCTGACTAAAGCATTTTTCAAACACGCTCTAGCTCTTTAGTCATTATTTTTCATCGGTACTTCAAAAATCTTTTAAGATTTCTCTCGGTCATTTCCCAATAATATTTTTAGTAAATATCATAAAAATACTACATATAAATGCTATCTAAAATGTTGCCATAAAGTAATTCTGTCAATTTTGAAGTTCCTCATCCAGACTGCGAATCATCTTCTCCATCACCTGATTCATAACCGCTTTCTCGTCATCCGTCACATAACGCATGACAATCCGTCTACATTCATTATGAACCTCCAGCATGTCCTTTGCTGCCTCTACAGCCTTCTCAGTCAACTCAATGTGTCTCTTTCTGCGGTCATTCTTATCTTCTGTCAAAATGACAAAGCCCTTTGCCCGTAAATTATCTACAGACTTTGAAATGTGTGCTTTTGACAAATTCTTCTCCTCTACTATATCTTTCGCTGTATCACCGCATGGTGAATGATATAAAAATAAAAGAATCTCCAGTTCTACATTTCTGACTCCATATTTTTGTGCAAGTACTTCCGACTTCTTATCTAAAAGCTTACGCATCTTCATTCCACAGGTACTAATCATAGAATCCCGCATGATTTTGTCCTCCTATTATGTATTATGTATCTTTTTCATATTCCTTATCTTACCTTACGGTAATTAGTTCGCTAACGAACTTGTTGCATATGATAATCTTTTTCTTTTCAAATGTCAATGACAAATTTTAATTTATGAGTCTGTGAAACAGACGAATACAGCTCTCAAATACAGAAAATCCCCCTTGCCTTCGGTAAACCAAAATTTACTTCATAAATTTATCTATCGCTTCATTCAACGCTTCTATCGCTTCCTCATCCCCCGTTTTTATCGCATCAACAATACAAGTTGACATATGTTCCTTCAATATTACCCGGCTAAGGCTTTTGACTGCAGCATCTACAGCGGCAAGCTGAATGAGTACCTCGCTACAGTCTCTTCCTGATTCAATCATAATTTTTATAGATTTCATATGTCCGATAATCCGGGCAATGCGGTTTAGTTCGTTTTTTACAATTTTAGGAGAATGGGTGTGGGTATGGGTGTAAACATTTCCGTTTGCATCTACATGAGTATGGGTGTGTTGGTCTCCTGGCACTTCTTCAGGCTTATGAGAATGTCTCTCTTTATGGATATTGTTATAGTGTATATCAGCATGAACATGTTTTTGATCACGAAAATTATTTTCATTTTTTATATATTCATTTTTTTCAATATATATTTTTTCTGTGTTTTTTATTGCGTTATTTTTTATATTATTTTCATTTCGATTATTTTGAATATGTTTGTTTTCCATTTTTATCCTGCCTTGTATTATTAAAATTTATGGTGATTTTGAATTTTGTAATATTCAGAGAAATAGCCGATAAGATTACAAAAATAAAATTATTATATATAAGATTAACGTTATAATTGCATAAAAGATATCTTCCGGCAATCATTTTACTCACTGTAATGATGTTATATAAAAAGTATATTGAAAATACTACACTTTCATTCTGAAGTTTATCGCTTAATTTCCTAGAGCGTATTTGAAAAATGCTTTCTACAAGCTGTGCGTTACAATTTATAGGAATGATTTTTCAAACACGCTCTAGCTAAAATATCTATAATCCAAATATCACAATACGCTCTCTTTTATCATTTCCCGGAAATAACTCTCTACAATCTATTTCGTCTTCAAACATGAATTCGTCCACGGTCATTAAGTAAGAAATATATTCATCAGAAGGATAATAAAACAATAATTTTATCTCTCTTGGTTTTTCGTAATAGGATTCTAATATCCGATGTATCACTTTTTGCAAAATTTCTAATGAAAATGGATTAAAGAAGTAAATTCTATCTACTTCTTCTGGTACGGAAAAATATTCTGCATTTTCTGCTTTAAATGCTACTTTTCCTGCTGAGATGGCTTTTTCTTTATTTTCTACTGCTTTATTATATATTCGCTCATCGTATTCAACACCAATAGACTTACATCTAGTCTGATAGGCCAGGAAAAAGTCTACACGACCTTTTCCACACCCATAATCAAGAAGTGTATTGCCTTTTCGTATGATTCCTGTATTCGCCAATCTTTCTAATACAGAATATGGTGTTGGCTCGTAGGGATAATAATATTGACCTGCGTTAGAATCATCACGCCCCATTGTGTGTATTTTCAGTAGTTTATCCCATTTATTTTCGTATATTTCTTCTTTCATTTTTTATTTGTCCCTTTTCTTTTTATTTTTCAATTCTAATTATGCCTTACTGTTTTATACAATTTCCTATTTTTCTTCATTATTTCTGTTATACCTTTCCATACCATTCTATTTCTTATCTTTCTTTATTATTTTCTCTATCTCTTTTTATTTCTCTATATCTAATGTATTCCCTATTTTTTTCTATATTGTTTTAATATGCTATTATTATACTCTATTATTCTTTGTTTTCCTCTTAAATTCTTCTGTTTTCTCTCATTTTCTTTTTTATCATATTTTCTGTGATTCTCAACTAGTCTACCATACTCTCTCTCCTAATCCAATCTTCCAAAATAGAAATTCATATTTTTTGAATAGAATATCAAATGTCATTCTTTTTTCCAAAATGCTAAACTCCAATCAAGTCAAAAAACAAGCAAACAAAAAAAGAGGAGAGGAAAAATGGAAAACAACAGTAACAGTGGTGTTATATACCAGGGAAAAATACCAGGTCGAGTAAAGTACTGCTTTGCCTTTGGTGCATTAGGAAAAGATTTAATCTATGGAATGATCGCAACTTTTTCTATGATTTATTTTACAGATATTATTAAGGTTGCACCTGCATTTATCGGAAGTATGTTCTTCGTTGCAAAATTGTGGGATGCTTTTAATGATTTGTTTATGGGTATGATTGTTGATAATACGAGAAGCCGTTGGGGTAAATTCGTTCCATGGCTTGTTATCGGTACATTGATTAACGCTTTTGTATTCATTACCGTATTTACAGACTTTCATTTATCAGGTGTAAGTCTTTGTGTATTTGCATCTGTCGTTTATGTTTTATGGGGAATGACTTATACAATTATGGATATTCCATATTGGTCTATCATTCCTAACTTAACTTCCGACCCGGAAGAACGTGAAAAAGTATCTGTTTTACCAAGAATTTTTGCCAGCATTGGACAGTCTCTTATTATCGCCGGCTTCGGTGTCCAGATTATTAAGGGACTTGGCGGCAACTATATCGGTTACCACAGATTCGCATTAATTATCGCAGCAACCTTTATCTTTACAATGGCTGTCTGTGTTATCAACCTGCCAAAGAAACAGCAGGATACCGGAACTGCAGAGAAAATGAAATTCAGAGATATTTTCACTGTAATTAAAAAGAATGACCAGTTAAGATGGGCTGTCCTCTTAATTTTATTATACAATATCGGAATTCAGGCTATCATGGGTGTTGCTACATATTATTTCAGCTATGTTTGCAATAATGCCGGAATGTTATCTGCCTTCATGATCAGTGCATCTGTCGCAGAAGTAATTGGATTATTAATCTTCCCTAAAGTCACAAAATTATTATCCAGAAAAAAAGCATTCTTAATGGCTTGTACGCTTCCACCAATCGGCCTTATCTTACTGCTCATTGTAGGATTTGTTTGCCCTTCTAATATTCCCTTAACTGCAATTGCAGGAATTATCGTAAAAACTGGTACCGGCTTAGAACTTGGATGTGCTACCGTTTTCCTTGCGGACGTTGTTGATTACGGTGAATATGTATTAGGCGCAAGAAATGAAGGTGTTGTATTCTCTCTTCAGACATTAATCGTAAAACTGACCGCTGCATTTACCGCTTTAGCAATTGGATTCGTATTAGAGTTAACTGGATACGTTCCAAATGCAGTACAGTCTTTAGCAACGCAGAACTCTATCCGTGTACTGATGTGTATCGTACCGGCTCTTGGAATCATCCTTGCTTATGTTGTATTTAAGACAAAATATAAGCTTAATGATGAGTTTATGAAAAAAGTAGTTGCTAAAATCAGTGGAGCATCTGAAGAATAACAACAAATACTATATAAAGTATAAAACAAATCTAAACTACCGGCATCCGAAAATAATAAAAAGACGCTTCAAAAGGTATAAGACTAATCTAAAATATAGAGTTATCGAGAGAATATGAACAGGATACTGTGCAAAGTAAATTGTACTGACTATTCGAAATCATAGAATTTATAAAGTTTCACTTTACTAAAATTCTATGATTCGGAACAGTCATAAAATATTATAGGGCAAATAAGTAAGGGCAAGTTGATTAATATAAAATCTAATCGACTTGCCCTTATTTATGTTACAATCTAAGCAGATACAAATAACAAAATAAATTTCAGAATAAATAAAAAAGTAAATATGTCAAAATAAATAACAAAACGAATATTTAAAAAGCAAATATCAATATAAATAACAACGAATAAAACACAGAAAAAAGAGGAAAAAATCTTGATAAATTTTAGTATTATTTTAGCAGATGATGAAAAACAAATACTATACGGAATGAAAAATGGTATTGATTGGAATAACCTTGGCTTCTCCGTTGTCGGTACAGCACAGAATGGCAAAGAAGCCTTAGAATTAATCGAAGAATACCACCCAGACCTTTTAATCAGTGATATTAAAATGCCGTTTATGGACGGTTTAGAGCTTTCCAAAATCGTTCATGAAAACTACATGAACACGAAAATTATTCTTTTTTCCGGTTGGGATGACTTTGAATATGCCAGAACTGCCATAAGCTATGGCGTTTCACAGTACATTATGAAACCAATCGACTACAATGAAATGCAGAAACTTCTGACTACAATGCATGAAGAACTTGAAAAAGAATATGCCGAGAGAATAAACCACACTCGCTTAGAGAACATTTATACAGAAAGTATTCCTCTTCTCCGGCAACAGTTTTTTACACAGCTTTTAACAGAAACTCTTACCGAAGATTATTGTACGCTTCAAATGAAAAATTTAAAACTAAATCTTGATTATGAAGTTTTTCACATTATCACTGTAAAGATTCGCGAAAACGATTTAAATGATGTTCTTTCTGAACTTTCTATCAAAGAAACGATTAAAGAATCTCTTGAAAAAATAACCAACCTCTATCACTTTGGTATGATTGACCGGGAAGTATTTCTTCTGTGCGGCAATAAAAAACACGATATTGAACGAATTACACGCACCATACAGGAGGCTTCCGTTATTATCGAGCGTATTTTCCACACGAAAATATCTTGCGGCATTAGTTCTGGCGGCACCATTTTAAAAGAACTTCCACTTCTCTATCAGCAGTCTCTCGAAGCTCTTGATTATAACGTAGTCATTCAAGACGAAAGCTATACTTATTATAATGATATCCTGCCGCTCCAGAAGGACGCACCACTTCAAAAAGATGATAACTGGAACTCCGAAGTAGATGCCATCGAGAAAATCATCACTCATTGCTCAGAAGAAGAACTAAAAACCGCTGTTTTAAATATGCTTGAACATCTACACGAAGCCCATTACAACTTAAATGAATATCAGATTGTTATATTGGAGATTTCCTTCTCCCTCGCTCGTCTTTATAAAAAATATCAGATTACCTCCGATAAAGAATTTGCCGGCTCTAAAAAAATGGCAGTAAAAATTCTTTCTTTAAATACTGGCGAAGAACTCGACAACTGGCTTATCAATTATTTTCAGCTCATGCGTACATTGATTCAGAAAAAGCAGGTAGATAATAATGTCATTTTAGCGGAAAATGCTAAAAAATTAGTAGAAGAACATTTTCGCGAACCCGATCTGTCCGTGGAATCTATCTGCAAGGAACTTCACGTAAGTTCTTCCTACTTTTCAAAGATTTTCAAACAGGAAACAGAAACTACTTTTTTAAATTATATCATCAACCGTCGCATGGAAGAAGCTAAAATGCTACTAAAAATGACCGACTACAAAAGTCACGTCATTGGAACAATGGTCGGATATCCAGAACCAAACTACTTTAGCTATGTATTTAAAAAGCACTGCGGTATCTCCCCAGTAAAATACCGAAAACTTGAGGGTGAAAATAACTAAAAAGTTAAATAGTTTCCTCCCAAGATAAACGAATTATGACAAACGAAAGGATTTATTTATGAACAATAAAAAATTAAGCATTCGTGTTCTTTTTCCTTTAATAATGTCTATCTCAATTGTTTTCTGTATTTTAAGCTGCATGATACTATTTTCCCATTACATTTCTACCTATCTTATCCGTAAAACGATAGAAGAAACTAATCGGCAAAAAAATGTACTTGCACAAAATATTGAAAATGAAATTGATTCCATCAACGACATTATGAACAACATTTACTATGACACGATTAAAAAATATAATATTCAGAGTAAAGACTTTAAAACTTCCCTGTCGAATGAAATAAGTAACAGCTCTGAAAATATTTATGGCCTTGCATTATATGACGCAACTGGGAAAAACTTATGGCACTCCAGTAATTTAACCAATACATCTATACAAAATGAAAGCTGGTTTACGCAGGCAAAAGATAATATCGAAACCATTTGCTATGGCTCAAAAAAACTAGTCTATCCCGACAAAGTAAAACAAGTATTTCAAATATGCCGCTATGTAGAATACATTAATCACGGTGAAATGAAATCCGGTGTTCTTTTGATGCAGTACTATACGGATTCTATTGATGCAATTTTAGAGCATTATAAGAATACACAAACCTCCTACTGCTACTTACTCGATAACACCGCCGACTTTCTTTATCACCCATTTATGAAAGAAATCTCTTCCGGCTTATATAAAGAAAATACTACTAAAATTGCCTTAAACAATACCAATTACAGCATAAAAAAACTGCACGGCACAAAATGGCTGATCGAACGTCAACAGATTGGGTACACCGGCTGGAATATCGTCCTTGTCAGTTCTCTCTTTAGTATTCATACAGAAAATATGAATATTTACTATGTAATCTGGCTCATTTTACTTATGGTCGGTATCCTTCTTGCCTGTACAGATATCTTGTTATTTCACGATTTCACAAATCCTGTCTATCAACTACTTGATACCATGCAGGAGTTTGGAAAAGGTAATTACACCGTAAAAGCTGCAGAAAATGGAATCGGAGAACTAAAAATATTAAGTGCTCACTTCAATATCATGGCAGAAAAACTACAAAACCAAATGGACGAAATCCGCAGAAATGAGCGGGAAAAACGTAAAATGGAAAAGAAACTTTTACAATCTCAGATTAATCCCCATTTTCTCTATAATACGTTAGACTCTATCATCTGGATGATACAAAGCGGAGAATATAACGGTGCCGAGCAAATGGTTTCTCTTCTTGCGAAATTTTTCCGTATTTCTTTAAGTCAGGGAAAAGATATCATTCCATTAGAAAAAGAACTAGAACATGCAACAAGCTATCTCGCCATCCAAAACATTCGCTTTAAAGACAAGTTCGAATTTTCCGTACATGCCGATGAAAAACTTCTCCATTATCTTTGTCCGAAACTTTCTATCCAGCCTCTACTTGAAAATGCAATTTATCATGGTATGGAAGGCGTATATGATGACGGTGAAATTACAATTTCTGTTTATGAGAAAGACAACCTCATTCACATTGATGTAAGCGATAATGGACTTGGTATGCCCGAAAAAGTTGTGGAATACATAATGCATAATCGGGTTGTTTCCAGCAAACGAGGCTCCGGAATCGGCGTTAAAAATGTTGATGAAAGAATCAAACTTATTTATGGCGAACAATACGGTGTCTCCATCGAAAGTGAATTAGACGAAGGAACCACTGCAACAATAATCATTCCAAAACTGACGGAATACGATGAACTAAAATCAGCAGAAATAATTGAAAATTAAACTTTGGTGAATTCATAACAAAATTTTGCATAAATCCGGCAAATCAAATTTTGAGAAAATCAAAGGAACAACTTTAAAGGAATCCAATAACTTAGGAGAACATCAATGAAAAATAACAAGAAAAAATATATTTTACTCATTTTATTAATGCTTCTCATTGCCTTTTTTTCTTCGCAATGCATGATGACACGAACAAATAACGAAACCAAAAAAACAGTGGCCGTAATTCTCCCTTCTTCCTACGACAAACAGTATTCTAGAATATTAGATGCCATACAAGACTATGCTTATAGCAATTCTATCATTCTAGATACGTGGCATGAAAAGAATCTTTCCTCTAAAAAACTGGCTTCTATTATCACTAAAGAAGAACAAAATCATGCTATTGGTATTTTACTAATCTATCCTGAAAACTATCTAATACAAAAAGAAAAATATTATAATTATGATAATGTACTAGCAATTACTGACTCAATGCAATCAGCTTTTTCTCACTATGCAACTTTTGAAAATACGCCTTCTCCAAGTTATCTCCTCCCTGTCTCCGCTCAGATAATAAGGGAAGTTCAAGAAGGCAAAAAAGATTGTATATACATAAAAAACACTTATAGGCTCGGCTATGAAAGTATTCAAATGTTAGACACTTACTCACGGAATAAGCATATGCAAAATGTGCCAGTTCCGTGTCAGAAAATGGATAAGACAACTATTGAAAGTGGTGAATTAGATGCATTGCTGACAAATTAGAGTTGTAGTTTTAATTAAATCTGCAATTTACTTGATATTCACTCTATTTTTATTAATTATACTATTAAAAACGAAAGGGTTTCTCTTATGAAAACAAATCTTTTTAGTTATAATTCTATCCTGTTTACATTAATCATCATCCTAATAAGCACCATAACCATATGGAAACTGCCTCAAACTCAGAATGAATATACCCATATAGGAATTGCTGTTTATGATATGGATGACACATTCATAAACGATTATGTAACCAAACTTCAAAACAAAATTGACAGCTACTCTTTTTCTGGAAAAAAGGTTCTTTACGAAATTTTTGACGCAGAGGGAAATACTAACCGACAAGAACATCAACTTCAATATATGTACACACAAAACTTTGATGCTTTGCTCATCAATCTGGTAACTCCCTCTTCTGCTGCCAGCGTCCTAAATGAGACAGCAAGTCATAACATTCCCGTTATTTTATTTAACAGGGAAGCAGATAAAAAAGATTTATCCATTTCCAAACAAACATGGTACGTTGGAACTGCAGCAAAAAAAGCCGGTTCCATTCAGGCCGATATGCTTCAAAATGCATGGAATACAGATAAAGCAAACTTAGATCATAATAAAAACAATAAACTAGACTATATTCTAATTGAAGGAGAACAAACACATTTTGATGCCGTAAGAAGAACAAATGGCTTTTTAGAAAACAGCCAACAGCTTCCATTAAATCAGCTTGTCAACCTTTCTGCAGACTGGCAAAGAAGTCTCTCTTCCGAGAAATTTTCAAAACTGGATGCGAATATTATTCAAACTGCAGAAGCAATTATTTGTAATAACGATGATATGGCACTTGGAGTCTATGATTATTATAAACAACACAATCTGAAACTTCCTCTTATTATCGGAATCAACAACAGCCCGGAAATGAATCAAAAAATACAAGCAGGAGAAATCTATGGAACAGTGGATAATGGTATGACCGACCAGATATCTTATATATGTAAATTATTGAATGATATTTTAAATAAGAATACTGCTAGATATCATAGAATATGGTATAGCACACCGTTTGCTATTGAAAAGTAATTTTGTTCACTGGCAATAACAGCTAAAAAAAGAACTGCTATAGTTATCATATCTGTGACCTCGGAGCAAGTGTTGACTGAGAACGTTTAAGCGAACATCTACACGCCGCGATTAAAGTCATAGATATGATAACAATGGCAGTTCTTTTTGTTGTATTTTACTGAATTTGAAATTACTTTTTAATGTTGTAGTGATATTTATTTCCACTCTTTCCACGCATCCGGTTCATATCCCACTGTTGCTTTCTTCCCATTTCTTACAATAGGAGTTCGTATAATTTTCTGATTTTCCAAAATCTTAGCTATCTTATCCTCCTCAGAAAGATATTGAATCAATGCCAGCAGGTTCTTATCCTTACACTTTGAATCAATAAGCTTCTCGTATCCGCCTACCGCTTGACATACGGAATTAAACTCACCCTTACTAAGTCCTTTTTCGTTCATATCGACAAACTGATATTTTATTCCTCTTTCTTTAAAATAACGTTCTGCTTTTTTGCTATCAAAGTTCTTTTTCGTTCCGAAAATTTGTATGTTCATTTTTAACTCCTCTCTATTTTTCCTTGGCTCTGTTTTTTCACAACCTACTTGGAACTACCTTTTTCACAATATTATGGACAAATTTTCACTATTTCTCATACATCCTTGATTACAATTATTTTAATCTTCAAGTATATTTTTTAATGATATTTTTCAAACATATTCTGAAATAAAGTTATTTTTATCGTATTCTATACTGTTCGAATAACTCTAAATACTCTTTTTCCACCTCAGAAAATGATCTCACCCTATAATCAATCTTCACATGAAGTTCTGGCTGTTCAGCTTTCAATTCTTCATCTAATAAATACTTTAAGTCATACCATAATAAGGCATTATCAATCTCTTTTATCAGTTTTTCTTCCTCTATGTTTAACGTGAAACCTAAAAACTTCATATAAAGAACATCTAATAAATGATTCTCATATTCTTTATACTGCTTCATATTCTGCTTTAAAGGTCTTGGCACATCTGACATATAACACTCGCTCGCATCATGCAACAAAGCTGCTAATACCAGCCGATTAGAATACCCTCTCGCCTTTGCCTCTTTTGCACATAAAATGCAATGCTCTCCCACAGACCAGAATGAACTAACATGTCCATTTCCCCGGCAAATCATAGGAAGTGCATGAGCAATATCCTCAATACAAATTAATCTCTCATCAGGATTGATCGGATCAAAATGTTTTCTCGTATATGTAGTGATATAATTACTCATAATTTCCTCTCCCTTCGCCCTTCTGCTTGCTCTGAAATTATTGAAATAATTAGAAGTACCTTTAGTAAAATAGTTAGAACTATCTATTTACCATATCTATTAAGTCAGTAAATACTTTTAACTTTTATCTCTCAGTCGTCTTCTTTTCGTTATTGATTGACTTTAACAAAAGCCCATTCAAAACAATACACCTACAAGCTAAATGATAAACTTGTTTACTTGTTCCATCGTTTGTTCAAGATTTTTTAAATCTTTTAATATATTGCCTGTTTCAAGAGAATGATTCCCTTTCTCAGTCAAAATAAGTGGAAGATTTACTTTCTCACATCCTACTATAATATTCTTTGTATCCGCCCATGGATCCGCAGTACCATGAAATACTATTCCATTCCCATCTGCAAATAAAAATGTTTGCTGAAGCGGTGTAAATAAAATATTCTTCACCTGAATCTGATATTGTCTGGCAAAAGCAGACGATATTACTGTCCCAATACTCTTTGACACAAACAATATATCCCCATATTCTTCCCAGCAAATATCCCGCAAAATTTCTTCCGCCTGTTTTAAACCGCATTGAAAAGCTTTTTCCATCTTTTCTTTATTTCTTTTTATTCCTGTTGGGAAATTGCAATACTCGACTTTTACAAGTTCGTATCCTTTCGACACCGCAAGCTTCCCTGCATAATAAAGTAATGGCTTATCACAGGTATAACCAATTCCCGGAAACAGTACTGCTATTTTTTTCTTCATGATACCCTCTTTTTCTATTATACTGCATCGCAACATTTTTTAATATTATTTAGTCTATTCAACATTTACTTTGTCCAAACTGTAAATCCAAACCTTTAAATAAATCTCCGAGGCAAATCTTTAATGGTTGGGAATCTTCCTGTACCTGACGTTCTCTATAGACAAGTTTATAATCTGGATTCTTCTCTAGCTTTTCAATAAGTCTTGCTGTATTCCATGCATCATCCAATCCATCATGCAATCTTCCATCTGGTTCAATATTACAAAGCATCAAAGCCTCCCTTAAACCAATAGCATGTTCAAAATTATACCTTTTTCCAAAGACTTCCTGATAGTCAATCCAACGCTCCGGCTTCATCAGTTCTTCTAATTTCTCATCTATTAACTTCTTACTTGAAATTTCATGATTAAGCTGGCAATAATCACTCTTACTCCATGCAAAAATCTTATATTCACGTTCTCCAAGCCAATTTACCATATGAATAAGTGCTTCCTTCAGTTTTGGGGCATTTTTCACCTGTCCATTCTCAATTCCTGTAAGATTCGTTATAAAGTAATCAAGAACGCCAAACTCCGGGTGTACATATTGGCATAAGGTCCCTATCTCCTTATAATCTTCATCCAAAAGAACTGCCCCAACCTGAATAATCTCACTCGCATATTTATAATTTTTCCCCCGATAATTCTTTGGAACCTTACACATTTCCAAATCAATAACCAGATAATTCAATTATTCATCTCCTCTATGCATTCTCATTATACTTTGCACTATTACACTCTTTCATCTTTCATTTGCGAAAGAGTTCTATACTTCTTCATTTAGAATATATGATACCATGAAGAAAAATTTTTCACAACAAAACAAATTTACTGGAAAATTCTATGAATTTGCCAGTAATCATTTCTTTTTGACTTATTTCTGGATTCGTTTTAATCATATCCATTATTACTGCTTCATCTGAATTTAAAGATTCACTTATTGATCCATTTGAAACTTTATTTGTATTATTATTCCGATACATATTTGTTATAGCATTGCGAATCGTTTTTCCACTAAAATTACACTATTTTTTCACTATTTTTCATTACCTCATTGTCTTCGCCAGTGAATTAAACAACGCCCGTATGGTCTACTTTTTCACTTTGTGGAAAAGTTTTATCCCATTCAGATACCAGCTTTAATTCTTCCGTTTTCAACATATTTATCATCCTCCATATGCAAAATTTCTTGTAATTACACTAACAATATTCTATGATATAAATATCATACAACCTAAATCTAACTTTAGGTCGAGTATATTTTGAAAGAAGGATAAGTCTTCCATCTGCTTAAACGAATTGATTCCCATCAGACTTTGAATACAGATAATGGAATCATGTATCAGGCAATCCGTGAAGAATTTCCGGAGATAGCAGAATGCATAGATAAAATCGAGAAGTATTTCAAAGAAAAATTTGAAATTATGCTTTCAGAAGAGGAGGTAATATGATGATTTATTCAGCAAGTTATCCGATGACCTGTAATCCGGATGATATTGTTCTGAACCAGAAATATAACCGCCGTTATAATTACTATTGTACCGATGTACAAGCCCGTGGTGCAAAAGATACGGAATAATCTATGTGAGACGTTATGATGACGGTACCGGTGATTTTGCTCGCTTAAAAAAGAAATCCTTCTATTGGTATCAGAACGTAATCCGTACAAACGGAGAAGAATTATAATTCCGTAAATTTGTTTAGCATTTACCACTTCGCTATCGTTTCCCATAAAGACGGCGAATACATGAATTCCGGTTTTGCGAAGCGTTCTTACCTCTATTGCAGTATCCTTGATGGCAGCGTATTCTTCGTAAGCAGATCCAAAAGGAGCATTTTCTAACGGAAGAATGCAACTTCGGAACTCATGAGCTTTAAACTATACAGCCTGACAAAACGAGGTCAGGCTTACCATATGCCGATGGAGATACAGAGTATTTCTTGGCAAAATAATAAAGATAAACTGCGGGAGGTTGTGTTTGATTGTATCCACAACCTCCCGGTTACATCACAATCTCCATTGTATTGTACTTAATAAAAATTCCAATTTCTATTTTTGTTTCCATAACATGGTATATTCTTTTTCGCCAGTAGCTTCATCCAAACCTTCACATTGGATAATGAACCCTTCTCTTTGGTAAAAAGAAATTGCTCTGACATTCTTCTGGTATACATTTAATTGTAATCTAACTTTTTTATCCTTAATATAATCCAATAAAAGCTTACCTATGCCACATGACTGCATTTCATCAGAGACAAAAATACCTTCAATATATTCATTATTTAGTCCTACAAATCCTTGTATCATTTTATTCACTTCAAACACATAGACTTCGGATTGTGGCAACATTTCTTTCACTAATTCATAATTACTTGTCCAGTATTGCTTGGAAATAAAATAATGTGCTTTTAAATTTGTCTTTAACCATATGTCAGTAACTCTGTCTATATCTCCGTTCAGCAACTTTCTAATCATAACAAATATTCTCCACAATTATATCCTTTATACTTTTCTCTTTTTTCCATTCTACCATAAGCTCACCTTTATTCATCTATAACCGATGTCAGAACTCTAAACTATCTGTATTTAAAAGGAAATACTTCATTTCCATGATGACAAATCCCGATTTTTCAGTAGCTTAAATAGAATATCCCATATCATAGGCTTTTTGAAAAACACTTTGATTCTTGACCAATCCAGCATCCATCACGTTTGCTGCATATATCTTTCCTGCAATCTTGTATTCTTCCAGATGCTCTACAAAACCATTCAGATCACCAAGCGATCTTTCAATAATGTCCTCACCCAGACCAGCTGATATAATATAGTAAACCTCTTTTTTACCAAGATGCTGCCAGATTGGATAAGTACGGTCAATAAAAGTCTTCATCTGGGCACTGATTCCATAAAAATAAACCGGAGTAGCCAGTACAAGTACATCTGCTTTCTGAAACATTTTAAGTATCTCAGCCATATCATCTTTTAATACACAGGTACCGCTATTTCTCATACAGCCGTCACAGGCTCTGCAAAAACCTATATTCTGCTCCATGATACGTACTAGTTCCACCTGATATCCTTTTGCTTCTGCACCTTTTTTGAACTGCTCACATAAGATTTGTGAATTTCCTTTTTTTCTTGGCGAGCTTGATATAATCAATACATTTTTCATTAGTTTTCCCTTTCCTGCATACTAATTTGTAGACTTTTTTATAACTTATTTTGCCAGATACTATAGACTTGATACGACATTAATTGGGTTTCCCTCCATAAACTCCTTTATATTATCAGCCAGAATAGAAACCAACCGCTGTCTTGTCTCGAACCCTTTCCATCCCATTTTCTTGATTCTATCACAGCATCTATTATTACACCATCAGTTTTTCGAACCCAGTATCCATGACAATAATAAACTGGCCTGCACCTTGCCATTCTTGCAACATTTCATCCAAAATTTTGTTCTTCACATATTTATGCACATACACCCAACAGGTAATGCCACTGGTCTGAGAGATAATTCCTGCTATGATTTTACGCACAGTTTCTTCAAATTCTGCAATTTCTTCTTTTGGTATGATTCTTTCTTCATTTTCTCCTGATTGTCTGTTTGGCTCAGGCATCTTGACTCCTTCCTTAACAGAATAGGACCAGGATTTTAATTCCTTCCCCGATTCTTCTCCGGTAACTTTATGATATTTAATCTGATTAGCATACCATTTTTCAAAGCTGCAATATTGATTCGTATCTTTCCAGCAATCTCTTTTGATTCAAAAACATTTTTATGAACCAGCCAATATCGATCTGTCTTTTTAGTATTAGTGTTATTTTTCTTATATCATATCTCAAATCCAGATAAAAATTTAGGATGTCGATACAGACAAAATCTGCCTGATCAACACCCTGTTTTTTACTGCTCCAAGTTATCAAGCCAGTCATCGAAACTCTTCTTGGAGATGCGATACTTTCCGCCATCCAACTGAATCCATCGGAATTCCTTTTTCTTCAGAAGGTTATAACTCAGGTTGCAAAAATCCTTCCTGAACTTTTTACATAGCAGTCATGCGCTACGGTGTGTGGCTGCTTATTTTTTTCGAAAAGAGCAGATGCAAATGAAATTAGTTTTGCCCGACAAAAGCAGGTCATTGTAAATCATCGGTCGAAACTGTTTCAAATTTAAGACCATTACTATCCATTTATGAGCTTGTTGTTAACTGATGATTCAAGTATAATAAACTCTATACAAGAAATACACGTCTTGCATGTGAACTTAAATATTGATAATTCTCATGTTCGGCGATATACGGGGAGGAAATTCTCATGGGTAAACAATCTACCAGGGAAAACAAAACAATTTACCAGCTTTGCCGGGAAGCCGCAGGGCTTACAAGGGCAGAAGCAAGTGATAAAATGAAGGCTGTCTCGGATTCTAAAATCGAAAAATTTGAATATGAAATACAGGAGCCTACACCTTACGATATCATTCAAATGGCAGATGCCTATAAAAGACCAGATCTCTGCAATTATTACTGCTCACACAAATGTGAAATAGGCCACCGCTATGTTCCAGAAGTAGAAGTAACTGACTTGTCAAATATCATCCTGGAAACCATTGCCGGTCTAAATGAAATCAACCCTCTTACTGGTCGGCTGATTCAAATTGCCCGTGACGGCAAGATCAGTGATGATGAGATGAGGGATTTTGCTTTTATCAGTAAAAAACTGGATGAAATTTCTTTAGCCATAGACTCTCTGAATCTTTGGGTAGATAAAACAGCCAGTGAACAAGGCCTCAATCTTGAACTTCTAAATGCCGAAAAAGAAAAATTAAAATAATCCATAACGCATGAACGGCAATGAACCATTTCTGATTCATTGCCGTTCTCTTTACATACGCTGTAATTGATTGACGATACTTTCTGTTCTTCTAATAGCTTCTTCTACCTGTCTTTTTGCAGTATTGATTCGATCCTGGACCATCCAGTCCACCACAAATCCATCAAAAAAATAATCTGCAAATGAAAGGAAATCTCCGGTATCGATATGTAGATCACATGCCATATTTACATCATTTAATTCTCTGCTGAAATTACGAAGATCATACTTTGCCTGATTCATATTCTGCTTTGCGTGATCCATTTTAGAATGTTTTAGCATCGTACTAAAAAAACCTCCGCCAAACATATCTACCAGCCCCCAGTTTTTTGCACTGTTCAGATTTTCTTTTGCTGCACTAAGACTGTTTAAGGCTCTACGCCCAGCTTCAATTGCTTCTCTTTTTTCTTTTTCAATATCATATCCCATTCGTTTTCTCCTCCTAATCCATTATGAATGTGACGTCACCAATGCTATAATGCCACCGACAATCAACAATGGAAAAGCTATATACATTAATCCGCCTACCACCATTCCAATCAATATCACCGGGAAGAAAATAACTATGCAAAGTAGTTTCATAATTCCCCAGGATGCTCTTAACCCAAAAACAAAAAATTTTCCAACAAACCAAATCATACAAATAGTAAATAATACTGATAACATCTTTTTTCTCCTTCTAATACTCATCCAGTTGTGAGTGATTCATTTTTTGTTGTTTATCTGAGATAAAATCAGATGTATTTTTCAATCCAAGCTTGTTACTGATTTCCGGATTTTTTTCAATCTTTTCTATTATCCGAATTAATCGTATTCTCTGTGCTACATTCATCTGATCACCTCGCTAATATCCACCTTTTTTGTTGATATTGTCATTATAGCAAAATAATTTTTTACAATACACATCCGTAGTAAAGAATTAAATCTTTATAATTCCCATTTTTTGAGGAATAACAAAATAAAGCCCTCAGAGATGATGATGAGATTGTTATCAATCGGGTGTGGATTCTTAACAAACTTGTCGAAGAAGAAAGTAAATAATATATTTGGTGGCTACAAAGCTCCTGTATAATCAATAACGCCGGTACTGGATATCAAAATCCCGCACCGGCGTTATTGATTGTAATTATCTTACTTTAATATAATCATAGATTGTCAACCCTGCAAACTTGAAGTTTTCGATTTCCTTGCAATAGAAAACAACATTCTGATTTACTCACTATTTCGCAATTGCTATTTTCAAAGTGATATCCCCCTTTGACAAAAGTTCTGTTACATCACCTTCTGGAATATTCATTTTCCCCAATCTGGTATATGCCCATGAATTTGATCCATAAAACACTACTATTTTGTCTCCACTGTATAGAACGATATCTCCACTATGAGTAGTTATCTGCTGATCATTTTTTGTATAACTTTTTTCCAGAGAACCAACCTGCTCATTGTCGCTATACATAGACATCTGCACTACGACATCTCCTTTGCCAGCTTCTTCCATAAGTTCTTGTACAGTCTGATTATCTTCCCATATAACTGGAACTTCAGTGTCATTAAAATATAACTTCATGTATTCTTTCTCATCATCGATTGCCGATTTGTCGGTAATCTCTGTTTCCTCTAATTCTCCAGCTGAAATTTGAGATTCAGTACTATTGTCTATTATTTCTTCGGATATATCATTTTCAAATGAAACACTTCTTTTTTCTCTACATCCTACAAGCCCAAATAAAACTAACACACATAGACTAAGTAATAGTACTCTTTTCAACTTATAGTTTCTTTCCAAGTTCATATGCTTTTTTCATCGCATCCACATGATCAGCAGCTGTATTTGCAGCATCAATTCCACCGCCACCGACCATGCCTTTCAAGGAAGCCTTTTCAAAACAGTCTACCCAGCCTTGCAGACCATTGTAGGCTTTTTCAAATGCACTTTCATCATTCTCAGCGGCAGTTGCAATCATATAAATATCTCTGAATGAATAATCTGTCGAATATAAAGGATTCAATCTATCAAGAAGTGTTTTCATCTGGCCGCACATCTCATAGTAATAAATTGGTGTTGCATAGACAATGACCTCCGCATCCTTTACCTTTGCCATAATATCTGCAACATCATCCTTCAATACACACATTCCAGTCTTCTGACAGGATAGACAACCGATACAATATTTTATATCTTTTCCTTTCAAAGAAAGAAGTTCCACATCATGCCCCGCTTCTTTTGCTCCCTTTGCACACTCATTTGCAAGTATATCAGAATTGCTGCCTCCTCGAAGACTTGTCGATATGATCAATACTTTCTTTTCCATAATTAAATTTCTCCTTTTTCAGCGTCTTTTTTAACCTTCCGTATAACTTTCGCAGGTACTCCCGCCGCAATCATATTGGCCGGAACATCCTTTGTTACAACTGCTCCAGCTGCTATGATAGAATCTTCACCAATTATAACCCCCGGAAGAATCGTTACATTTGCTCCAATCCATACATTTTTTTCAATGTGAATCGGCTGAAATATCATACCAGCTCTTTTCTCAGGATCTTCCATATGATTGATCGTTGCCAGTACTGCATTATGTCCAATCAGGACTCCATCCTCTATATAAATACCACCCTGGTCCTGAAACTTACATCCTGCATTTATAAAAACATTTTTGCCCATATGGATGTTTCGTCCGCAGTCTGTATAAAACGGAGGAAACATTCCAAAACTTTCATCTATTTTTTGTCCGGTAAGTTCCGACATAAGCTGTACAATTTCTTCTTTTGTATGATATTTATTATTCAGCTCCATCGTTATTTTTAATGCCCTTTGAGA
>NZ_CAKRCF010000004.1 GCF_934307085.1 uncultured Anaerobutyricum sp. | reverse complement strand
CTGGAGGAGCAGGGTAAGAAGCTTGTGAAGGTGGATAGATTTTTTGCAAGCAGCCAGACCTGTTCTGTTTGTGGTTATAAAAATGCAAAAACGAAAAATCTTGCGATAAGAGAGTGGGATTGTCCGCAGTGTGAAACCCATCACGACAGAGATGTAAATGCGGCTATAAATATCAGAAATGAAGGAATGCGGTTGGTAAATGCATGACCGCAACATAATAACCTAATACAAACCGTGGGACACACGGGGATAGCTCGCTTATGCTTAGCACGGTAGTGCTATCGAACGAGAACCAAATTTGCCGAGGATGGGAAGCCCCAACCTCTACAGGTGGGGGAGGATGTCACATAATACATCATAAAAACAATATATGCAAGAGAAATAAAAAAATCAGTATTCTGCTTGAGTAATAGTTGCGTAAGAATTAGGATGAGGAAGTATGATGAATAATATTGGTGCATTTAAGAAAAAGTGGATAGAGAATTTATCGGATGAAAAAGGTGTTTTACTCTATCTTCCAGTCAGTGAGGTATTTATTTCTGCAAAGTTTGGAACTGGAGCAAATCTTTTAAAGGAAGATATTATGAGAGGTTTTGATGATTATATCTATGTGAGGAAGTTGATTTTTGATGAAGATGAGATGGTAGAATTAGATACTGCACAGTTAGATTTTAGTAGTGAGAGGGAAGACTATTATTTAAATCTAAACCATTTTTGTGAGGAGTCTATTGAAATGATTGGGAATTCTTCAGAGGAAGAATATTGGATTTTGCAGATGATTTGATAAAGCAGATGAGATATAATTGTACTTGATGAAGGCTAATGAAATAGTGTATAAAAAAAGAAACGAGCCCCCTTTTCTAGCCCGAAGACATTACTCAGTAAAAAACCCATTTCTTAGCTATGATTGTATCTTGATAGTAGCAAAAAGTCAATAAAAAGAAACAAACATATTTTGGAAATCATTTCCCGATTAAATAAGTAACTCCGATGAAAAGCCGGCCAGCTATTCATCGGAAAGATCAATGAAAAGGCAGATTCAGATACACTCATTAACTTCAGTGCGTCCGGATCTGTTTTTTGTTGCTATCGTTTCGTTCAGTTGCTTTTGCCATGTTTGCTTCCTAGGGTATTTCAATGACAAACTCTCTCCCATAAGGTATAATACTAATCAGAGTATTTTGTTTTACTCA
Organism: uncultured Anaerobutyricum sp.; assembly: GCF_934307085.1. GTDB lineage: Bacteria > Bacillota > Clostridia > Lachnospirales > Lachnospiraceae > Anaerobutyricum. The sequence goes on along the minus strand of NZ_CAKRCF010000004.1, from coordinate 89,914 downwards.
TTACAAAATGAGAGGGAGATTTTTCAATGGATGCGAATGTAATCAAGGAATTGCAAAGTGGGTTAAGTGCCGCTTATATAAATGGTTCTGTGGCGGCAAATCTGGTATATAAGCCAGCATTTGTGTCGAATAATCCGGAAGAAGGGAAGAAAGTTATTTCATCTGTGGAGGATGAATTACTACGCTGCGATCAATTTCAGATTAGCGTTGCATTTATCACGATGGGTGGTGTGACACCACTTCTGCAAACTTTAAAAGAGCTTGAGAAAAAGGGCGTTAAAGGGCAGATTCTTACGACCAATTATTTGAATTTTAGTGAACCGAGAGCACTTGAGAAACTCAATAGATTGAAAAATATTACTTTGAAAATGTATGACGTGGAAGCGGCTGGAAATGGTTTCCACACGAAGGGATATATTTTCAAGAAAGAAGAGATTTATCGGATTATCATCGGAAGTTCCAATATGACAAGTGCTGCGTTGACGGTTAATAAAGAGTGGAATACGAAACTAATTTCTACGGAAAATGGAGAAGTCGCAGAAGAAATTGTGGAAGAATTCCATAATCTCTGGAACAGTGATTATGCATTGTCTTATGATGATTTTTATGAAATTTACAAAGAACGTTACAATATCATAAAACATCAGCGTGAGATTGCGAAAAGTGAAGAGATTCCGTCGCTCGAAAAATATCGATTAAAGCCGAATTCTATGCAGAAGAGATTTATCGCAAATTTGAGGAAGATTCTGCAACAGGGAGAAGAGAGGGCACTTTTGATATCAGCCACAGGTACTGGTAAAACATTCGCCTCTGCATTTGCTATGCGAGAACTTGGTTTCAAAAGAGTGTTGTTTTTAGTACATCGTGTAACTCTGGCGAAACAGGCTAAGAAATCTTTTGAAAAAGTCTTCGGTAAGAAAGTGACGATGGGAGTGGTTGGTGCTGGTTTCTATGAATATGAGAAAGAGTATGTGTTTGCTACAGTAGAAACCTTAAATCGAGATACGCATTTATTTCAATATCAACCGGATGCGTTTGACTGCATTATTCTAGATGAAGCGCATCATAGTTCCAACAACATTTACACCAAAGTCATTAATTATTTCAAACCAAAGCTGTTTTTAGGAATGACGGCAACTCCGGACAAAAGGGATGATAATCAGCAAGGAAAAAATATTTATGAGATTTTTCATTATCAGATTGCTTATGAAATCCGTTTGCAGCAAGCGATGGAAGAGGATCTTCTTTGTCCATTTCATTATTTTGGCATTAGTGAGATTGTTTCTTTGGATGACAAAATGTTACAGGCTACAAAACTGACAGATGCAGCGTTCAATCAGCTTACAAGCGATGAGCGTGTAAGACATATCATTGAGCAATCAGAGTATTACGAATATAGTGGTAATCGTGTAAAAGGACTCATTTTTTGCAGTCGTGTAAAGGAATGCGAGGAGTTATCGAAAAAATTCAATGAACTGGGATATCGCACAGTTGCTCTTAGTGGAAATGATAATGAAGACAAACGCCAAGAAGCCTTTGAAAGACTGGCAATGGATGAAGAAGATGCTACGGAAGATCGTCAACCTTTAGATTATATTTTTTCCCGCGATATATTGAACGAAGGTGTTGATATTGTTGAAGTGAATCAGGTTATCATGCTTAGACCGACACAGTCTCCGATTGTATTCATTCAGCAGTTAGGACGAGGATTAAGAAAAGCGCCGGGAAAAGAATATGTTGTTATTCTGGATTTTATTGGAAATTATAATAATAATTTTATGATTCCGGTAGCGTTATCTGGAGACCGTTCTTACAATGCTGATGTGATTCGTAAGTATGTGATCAGTGGAAATAGTACGATACCAGGTGCATCAACTGTACATTTTGATGAAATCTCTAAGGACAAAATTTTCAAATCTATTGATAAGATTAAGGGAATGAAAGCTCTGATTAAAGAAAGTTATATTTCACTGAAGAATCGTTTGGGGAGAATTCCGTTTTTATATGATTTTTATGAGAATCAAGAAATTGATCCATTAGTAATTATTCGAGAATATAAAACGTACTATGCTTTTATGCAGGTAATGGAAAAGGATAAATACACAAATAATTTAAGTGAACAGGAAAAGTTAACACTGGAGTATTTATCTAAAACTGTTCTTTCAGGTGTACGACCTGATGAACTTGCAATTTTAAGTCAATTGCTTCATAAAGATTATATTGGTATTACAGAGTTTAAAACGGAATATCAAAAGACATTTGGATTTGAAATCAGTGTAGCACAGGTAAAGGAAGCAATTCAGGTATTACAGGGACATTTTGTGAGTAAAGAGGCTGAGTATAAGAAGTTCTGTCAGATTGACATTTTAGAAAATGATCGGCCAGGAATGATTCGAAGAGTACAAAGTTATGCGGACAGACTTAAGCATATACAATTCTACAAACAGGTGGAAGATATTATAAAAGTCGGACTTACTAGATATCAGGAAAAATATCTTCCATGGAAAAATATAGATAGTCCATTTGTGTTGTATGAAAAATATTCCAGAAGAGATGTTAGTTTGCTTATGAATTGTGGCAAGGATTTATCTTCTGTTATGTATGGTATGAAACGAATTGATGATGATGTATTTATTTTTATTACTTATCACAAGGAAGAGAGCCAGGATGAAAAAAATTATGTGGCTGGAAAACCGGACTATGCGGATGCATTTGAAGATAACTTGATTTTTAAGTGGGATTCTCAGATTGGTAAAGGATTGGAAAGCTCTTATATGCAAGATGTACTGGGAGCTACAAGAAAGCATTTGCTTGTAAAAAAATCAGATGCAGAAACGAATTTTTATTATATGGGAGAATTTGATGTAATGGAAGCTAAAAATGCACAGAAAGAAGATAATCGTGGACGCATGCAGCCGATTACGAAAGTCACTATGAGAATGCACCATGCAGTAAGAGAGGATTTATTAAGATATTTACAGTCTAATATTACAGCATAAAAAGATAGAAGGATGATAGAGGAGAAACAGATGAAAACGGTAAAAGTAGTTGCAGCAATTATCTGCGATGATATGAAAGAAAAAAATAAGATATTCGCAACGGCGAGAGGCTATGGCGATTTGAAAGGTGGCTGGGAATTTCCAGGAGGAAAAGTGGAGTCGGGAGAAACACAGCAGCAGGCACTTATAAGAGAAATCATAGAAGAACTGGATACGGAAATCAAGGTCGGAGAACTGATTGATACGGTGGAATATGATTATCCAACTTTCCATCTTTCTATGGATTGTTTTTGGGCTGAAGTTAAAGCAGGGCATTTGGAGCTGAAAGAAGCAGAAGCGGCAAAGTGGCTTACGAAAGATCAATTGGATAGCATTGACTGGCTTCCAGCAGATATTCTGTTGATAGATCAAATTCGAAAGTCTATGAAATAATAGGACAAAGGACTTAGTATGAAAGTTACAGTAATCAGATCAAACAGGAAAACGGTGGCTATTCAGGTGAATTCCGATCTAAGTGTCACTGTAAGAGCTCCGCGTAGTGCTTCAGAGAAAGACATTGAAGAGATTCTTAAAAAGAAGGAAGCCAGATGATTACATTATTTCTGAAATTACTGTCTTGTCCCTCTCTTCCTCTTATTGTATAATAATCACATCGACAAAATTTTTGGAGGCTTGAGATGAATATACGAATCGCTACGCCGGAGGATGCTTCTGCTATTCAGAATATTTACCAATATTATGTGGACAATACAGCAATAACTTTTGAATTAGAAGTTCCTTCCGTGGAGGAGTTTCAGGGAAGAATTAAGAAGACATTGGAGCGGTATCCGTATCTCGTTGCTGAGGAGGATGGCGTGGTTATCGGTTATGCATATGCGGGGATTTTTTATGACCGTAGGGCGTATGACTGGTCAGCGGAAATGTCTGTTTATGTGCAGAGAGGAATTCACGGAAAAGGTGTGGGAACGGCTCTTTATGAGAAGATGGAAGAGTTGTTGAAGAAGCAGAATATCGTGAATTTATTTGCCTGCATTACACATCCGAATGCAGAGAGTGAAGCGTTCCATGCGGCGCGTGGATATGAGAAGAAGGCACACTTTGAAAGATGTGGTTATAAGCTTGATAAGTGGTGGGATATTGTATGGATGCAGAAGGTGATTGCATCGAATGAGAGAACACCGGAACCTTTTCAGAGATTTACAGGAGGATTTTAAGAAAATGAAGAATTTGTTAGTAGCACAGTCTGGAGGACCAACAGCAGCAATTAATGCAACGTTAGCAGGGGTTATTGAACAGGCGATGAAGGAAGACGTGATTGATCAGGTATATGGGGCATGTTATGGAATTCAGGGAGTATTAGAACAGAAGTTTGTGAATCTTACGGAGAAGGTTGACACGAAAGAAAAACTGGAGAAGTTAAGGAGAACACCGGCATCAGCACTTGGCTCCTGTCGTTTTAAGTTGAAGAATATTGAGGAAGATGACAGCCAGTATCAGCAGATTGTTGACATTTTCCATGAAAAAAATATCGGGTATTTTGTTTATATCGGTGGAAATGATTCTATGGATACGGTAGCGAAACTTTCTGCTTACTGTGCCCAAAAAGGTATTGATGATATCAAAGTAATCGGTGGACCGAAGACGATTGATAACGATCTTTGTGAGATTGATCATTGTCCGGGATTTGGTTCAGCAGCTAAGTATATTTCTACAGTTTTCTGCGAACTTGAACAGGAGATTACCGTATATGAACCGAAGAATGTAATTATTGTTGAGATGATGGGACGTCATGCCGGATGGCTTACTGCGGCTGCTGCATTAGCGGAAGGCAAGAATGGTAATGTACCATATCTTGTTTATTTAGAAGAAACCCCATTTTCATTAGATCGTTTTATTGATGATGTGAAGGAAAAGCTGGCATCAACGAATGCAGTGCTTGTTGCGGTTAGTGAAGGTGTACATGATAAAGAGGGGCGTTTCTTATGTGAACAGGAAGGATCCAGAGAGTTAGATGTATTTGGACATACGAAGTTATCTGGTACTGGAAAGATTTTAGAGGAAGCGGTTCGTGCAAAGATTGGCTGTAAGGTTCGTTCGATAGAATTGAATCTGTTACAGCGTTGTGCAGGTCATATTTTAAGTAAGACAGATATTGAGGAATCCGGTAATCTTGGTGCGAATGCAGTTAAGCTTGCAGTAGCAGGTGAGAGCGGATTAATGTCTTCTCTTACACGAGTTTCTGATGCTCCATATACAGTAGAGTATAGAGGTGTGGATATTCAGAAAATTGCAAATAAGGAGAAGAAGATTCCTAGAGAATGGATTAATGAGGAAGGTAATGGCGTGAAGGAAGAGTTGATTACTTACTTAACTCCATTGGTACAGGGTGAGATGTCCAGCATCTATGAGAATGGTATGCCGAGCTATCTTCTTTTGAAGTAATTATTAAGGAAAATGGGAAATGTATTCAAGTGAGATATTATCTATTTGAATGAATGGAATTCTTTATAGGTGTAATTACTTAGAATAGATAGAAGTAGCATAGTGAGTAGAAATACTGTACTGGAAAATGTACTTGCCTTTCATTTTTTCGGTGCTATAATAAAATTATGATAAAAAAATAACAAAATAATAAAAGTATAATCATCCAAAGTCATGCAAATATATAACAATTAATATTTGCTTTGATGAGGCTGGATAGTTATAATAAATAATAGAAAGATAAATATCGACTCTGACAGTAAGGTTTTCCGCGCTGGAATAGTTTGAAATTATTTAGAATTTTCAATCGTAAATCAGGTAGTAGACTTATATATAAGTTATATAGAAACGAAGATGTTTTTTTCAATTATATTAGGATATTACAAACAAGCCTGATTTTCTATCATTGTATAGATTTTAAATAGATGTGATTTATTTTAAACAAAGAAAAGAAGAGCAAGAATTAAAGTACGAAATTGCAGAATTTGCAAAATATATAAAGTGTATCAAATAAAACTCTTCTATTCTACCTTATGGTCAGTCTGTCGGTCAGGGGTAGAATAGAGGAGTTTTTTATGTTAAAGATTGCGGTTTATGGCAAAGGCGGGATTGGAAAGTCCACGGTAACCAGTAACTTAGCGGCGGCATTTGCCAGTATGGGAAAGAAGGTTATCCAGATTGGCTGTGACCCAAAGGCGGATTCTACGATTAATCTGCTTGGTGGAACAACACCGATTCCGGTAATGAACTATATGCGTGAGCATGATGAAGATCCAGAGACGATTGAGGATATTTCAAAAGTAGGTTATGGAGGAGTTCTCTGTATTGAAACTGGCGGTCCAACACCAGGACTCGGGTGTGCTGGTCGTGGAATCATTGCAACATTTAGCCTGTTAGAGGATTTGGAATTATTTGAGACACACCAGCCCGATGTCGTGTTATATGATGTTCTTGGAGATGTGGTTTGTGGTGGGTTTGCGGCTCCGATTCGTGAGGGCTATGCAAGTAAAGTTTTGATTGTCACTTCTGGTGAGAAGATGGCTCTTTATGCAGCAAATAATATTAATAATGCGGTGAAGAATTTTGAAGACAGAAGCTATGCAAAGGTATATGGTATTGTATTGAATCACAGAAATGTGGAAAAGGAGACAGAGAAGGTTACTGAATTTGCGGATTCCGTAGGACTTCCGATTGTGGGTGAAGTACCAAGAAGCGACGAGATTACCAGATGCGAAGATAAGGGAATGACGGTAATTGAGGGAGAACCAGAGGCACCAGCGGCACAGGCATTCTTAAAACTTGCAAAGGAACTTCTTGAAAATGTACAGGATACGGCGGAGGAAGAAGTATGGTAGAGAATGCAGGAAAGTTAATAGAAAATGCGAAAACTACAGTAGAAGATGCAGAAAATATGGCAGAGGATGTAAGAACTACGATAGAAAAAACAGAAAATGAGATGAATGATGAAAAAAGTGTGTTAGAAGATACGAAAAAAGCCGAAGAAGCGTATTCGATTACAACAAAGGAACTTGCGGAAGCAGGCAGAGACAATATTCCCGAAGAACTGATTTCCTCAAAGCATCTTATCTACAGTTCGCCTGCGACACTTGCGTATAATTCACCGGGAGCACAGGGATTTGGCGTAAAGAGAGCGGGACTTGCCATTCCTGGTTCAGTGATGCTTCTTTTAGCACCGGGATGTTGCGGAAGAAATACAACGATTTTAAGTGAGCTTGGTGGTTATAGCGAACGATTTTTTTATTTGATGATGGATGAGACAGATATTGTAACGGGAAGACATTTGAAGAAAGTGCCGCAGGCGGTAGAGGAGATTTATGATTGCCTGGAGACAAAGCCATCGGTTGTTATGATTTGTCTTACTTGTGTGGATGCTCTGCTTGGAACGGATATGGAGCGTATTTGCAAGAAGGCACAGGAAGTGGTGGGAATTCCGGTTCTTCCATGTTACATGTATGCACTGACAAGAGAAGGAAGAAAGCCTCCAATGGTTCATGTCAGACAGTCAATATATTCTTTATTAGAACCAAAAAAGAAAAAGAGTACCTCAGTAAATCTATTAGGTCATTTTGCCCCGTTAGAGGATGACAGTGAACTTTATGATTTGTTAAAACAGCTTGGAATAAAAAAGATTCGAGAGATTTCGAGATGCGAAAATTATGACGAATATCTTGACATGGCGGAGGCAAATTTTAACCTTGTATTAGATGCAGAGGCACGTTTTGCGGCGGCTGATATGCAAAAACGTCTGGGGATTCCGTACATAGAGCTTACAAGGTTGTATCAGCTTGATAAAATAAAGAATCAATATGCATTGTTTGCGGCAGCATTGGGAAGTAAGTTTGATGATGATGCGTATTTTCAGGAAGCACTTGCGGCAAAAGAATCTTTTAAGAAAAAGTATCCACATGCGGTATTTGCGATTGGAGAAGGCTGTAATGCGAATGCATTTGAACTTGCTTTTGCGTTGATTCGGTATGAGTTTGCGGTAGCGGAAGTGTTCGGTAATCTTTCCAAGGAAGACTTTATGTATATTGAAAAGATGGCGAAGTTAAGTCCGGAGACAAAGATTTACTCCAATTTGGAGCCAACAATGATTTACTATGAACCAGGTGAGAATCCGGTAGATATCGTTATTGGAAAAGATGCTGTTTACTATCATCCGGAAGCAGCGCAGCTTGAGTGGAGCGATGATATACAGCCATTTGGTTACCGCGGCGTGAAACATTTCTTTGAGAAATGTGAACGAGTACTGGATGAGAAGAATACATTGGAAAGGGGGACAATTTAGATGAAGGGACTTAGAAAATATCTCTCCCCGTTTGCCCCGGACCAGTCGGGTGCAGCAGCGGTCTTATGTGAGTTTCACGGACTGATTATTATTTTAGATGCCGGCGGTTGTGCGGGAAATATCTGTGGATTTGATGAGCCAAGATGGTTTGAGAGCCGCAGTGCGATTTTTAGTGCGGGACTTCGTGATATGGATGCGATTCTTGGACGAGATGACCGCTTGGTAGAAAAGATTGGAAAAGCCTGCGAGAAGCTTTCAGCAGATTTTATCGCAGTGATTGGAACACCGGTTCCTGCAGTAATCGGAACGGATTACAGAGCACTTTCTCGAATGATTGAAAAGAAAACGGGAATCCCAGCTATTACAATTGATACAGACGGAACAAAACTTTATGATGACGGCGAGAAAAAGACGTGGAAAGAACTGTTTAAAAAGTTTGCTGTAGAAAAAGACGTGGAATCGGGACGTGTTGGAATTATCGGAGCAACCCCACTTGAATTTGGTGGTGTTTATGAAGAAGATTTCTTAAAAACATATTTTAAAGAAAAAGGTTTTTCCAAGGTTGTATGTTATGGAATGGGTGATAGCCTAGACGAGGTAAGAGAGGCAGCAGCGGCAGAGAAAAATATCGTTGTTTCCCCAGCAGGACTTGCGGCAGCAAAGTATTTAAAACAGAAGTTTGGAACGCCATATGAGCTGTTTTGTCCCCCAGAGATTATTCCAGAATGGAAAGAACGAAAGGAACAGACAAATCAAAAAGAACAGATAGAAACCAAAATGCAAAAAGAGCAGATAATAGAAATGTTGAATGTGGAAGAACTATCTGAGAAAAAGATATTAATTGTTCATCAGCAGGTTTTAGCGAATACGTTGAGGGAAGAACTCATTTCTGCTTATATGAAAGAAAATACGAAAGAGAAAGCAAAGTTAAAAGTTCAGCAAAGTTCTGTAAGTAATTCAGAAGAAAAGGCAGGAACAACAGATATAAAACTGCTGGATGTGGAAGCGTCGGAAGGCAAAATATCAGACGAAAAAATGATAGGTCAAAAGATAAATATAGATGTTGCTTCCTGGTTTATGATGAACAAAGAGCAAAAAGGAGAATGGGATATTCTTTTCAAGGAAGAAGATGACTGGATTACTTATATCAAAGAAAATGAATATGATATCATTATTGCCGACCCATTATTAAAGAAGGCAGTGCCATTTTATAAGGGAGAATGGTATGATTTACCGCATTTTGCGATTTCAGGAAAGAAGAGGCAGAACGTATGAGAGTCTGTATCAGAGTATTTGGAATTGTTCAGGGGGTAGGATTTCGTCCGACGGTAAAGCGTCATGCCGATGCCTGTGATATTGCAGGAAGTGTGAGCAACAAGGGTTCTTATGTGGAAATCTTTGCAGAAGGCAACGAGGAATGTGTGCACAACTTTATAAAACGGATTCAGGAACAGCCTCCGAAACGAGCGGTTATTTTGAAACTGGATGTGGAGAATCTGGATTCGGATGAGGATGATATTTGTAAAAATGAATTTGAAGAACGGATGTCAGAAAAATGTGATATTCACAAAGTTAAATTTGAAAAAATAACATCAGAAAAATTCCAAATCATAGAAAGCGAAAAAGAAGAAGGAGAAATCTTCGTTTCTCCAGACATCGCTATTTGTCCAGAATGTAAAAAAGAGCTTTATGATAAAAATGACAGAAGATATCTCCACCCATTTATTAACTGTACCTGCTGTGGTCCCCGTCTTACGATTTTAGACTCCATGCCGTATGACAGAGTGCGGACGAGTATGGGAGAGTTTCCGATGTGTGAGCAATGTGAGTATGAGTACACACATGCACAGACGAGAAGATTTGATGCACAGCCAGTTTGCTGTAATGATTGTGGACCAGAAGTATATTTGCTTGGAAGGAAAGAGCGTGGAGCAGATGCGATTCGTTACACAAGAAAGGTTATCAGCGAGGGCGGTATCGTAGCGGTGAAAGGAATCGGTGGTTTTCATCTTTGCTGTGATGCGACTAAGGAGGAAACAGTTGCGAGATTACGGCAGAGAAAAAAACGTCCGATGAAACCATTTGCAGTTATGATGAAGGATTTGTCTACTGTGAGAAGAGAATGTGAGGTAGATTCACATTTAGAGGAAATTCTTGACGGACACCAGAAGCCGATTATTTTACTTCCCAAAAAACAAGAGGGAACGCTTTGTGAGAGTGTTGCCCCGGATAATCCAAAGATTGGTGTTATGTTACCGTACGCACCTGTACAGCTTTTACTTTTTGATTATCGAGACGAAACGAAGGTTTCCGATTGTCTTGTAATGACAAGTGCTAATACTTCCGGGGCACCGATTTGTCGTGATGATGAAGATGCATTAAATGAACTGAACGGGCTTTGCGATGTGATACTTTCTCATGACCGGAAGATACGGCTTCGTGCGGATGATACGGTTATGGACTTTTACAGGGGAGAGCCATACATGATTCGTCGTTCCAGAGGCTATGCCCCACTTCCATTTATGATGGGAAATGAGTTTAAAGGGCAGGTACTTGCAGTTGGAGGGGAGCTTAAGAATGCTTTCTGTATCGGTAAGAACCAGTTATTTTATCCATCACCTTATATCGGTGACATGGGAGATGTGCGAACAGTAAAAGCATTAAAAGAATCCGTGAAGCGAATGGAGGAACTGTTAGAAGTAAGTCCCCAGATTGTTGCCTGTGATATGCACCCAGCTTATAATACAAGAACGGCGGCAGAAGAGATGGGGCTGCCAATATTTCTTGTACAGCACCATTACGCCCACATTCTTTCCTGTATGGCAGAAAATGAATGGACGACAGAGAAAAGAGTGATTGGTGTCTCTTTTGACGGAACTGGGTATGGAACGGATGGAACAATATGGGGTGGAGAAATTCTGCTGGCAGATTATGATTCTTTTACACGCTGGGGCTGTATTGAGCCATTTGCACAGACGGGTGGAGATGCTTCAGCAAAAGAAGGCTGGCGAATTGCCGTATCTCTTCTTGGAAAGATTTATGGAAAGGAAAATGCTCTTCTGATTATTGAAACAGTAGGACTTTGTGAGCCAAAGCTGGCAAAGCTACAGTTTACGATGGCGGAACGAGGAATCAATACCGTACAGTCCACAAGTGCCGGCAGATTATTTGATGCAGTGAGTGCGATTCTTGGCATTAGAAAGTCTTCTACATTTGAGGGCGAGGCTTCGACTTCCTTACAATTTGCAGCAGAAAAATGGCTGGATAGTCAAGAGAAAAAAACAGTAGGATCTGAGGATTTTGTAGAATCTGGGATAATTACAGAATATCGAGAAGAACAAAAAGAAAAACTTGTAAAAGATAGAAAGTCAAGTCATGAAATGATTGATTATCAACAAAAAATATTTAGTCAGCGTCAGACGAATATAAATCAGTATACAAAAGAGGATTTATATTATCTCCCAACCCTCACTCTTGTCAAAGAATTAGTAGAGAGAAAATTAGTAGGAGAAAACAGCAATCAGCTTGCCTTACATTTTCACAAAGGCTTAGCCGAGATGATAGTTTCTGCCTGCGAAAAAGCAAGAAAAGAAACAGGGATTGATACCGTTGCCTTAAGTGGCGGTGTTTACCAGAATAAATTACTTTTAGATTACAGCGTAACCATGTTAGAAGAAAGAGGATTTCATGTGCTGCGACACCATTTACTTCCGCCAAATGATGGGGGAATCAGCCTTGGACAGGCGGTGGCAGCAATGAGAAGTTTACAAAAAGGGGAATAAATTATGTGTGTAGGATTACCAGCAAAAGTTATGACAATGAAAGACGGAATGGCTGTCGTAGATGCGTCAGGAGCAAAGAGAGAAGTTTCAGCAGAACTGATTGACAATCTTGAGCCAGGCGATTATGTAATGGTTCATGCCGGCATTGCGATTGCAAAGATTACAGAAGAAGATGAAGACGAGGCAGAAGATCTTCTGGAGGGGTTACTATGAAAGAACAGTTAAAAAAAGCAAAAGCGATTATAGAGGGATATGACGGTCCCGCTGTCCGTGTGATGGAAGTGTGCGGAACTCATACCCACGAAATTTTTCATCTTGGTGTGCGAAAAATTTTGCCTTCGCAGGTGGAATTGATTTCCGGCCCAGGCTGTCCGGTTTGTGTGACACCAGCAGGATTTATTGATGAAGCAGTGTGGCTTGCTTTAGAGAAAAATGTAACGATTTGTACATTTGGTGATTTGGTTCGTGTACCGGGAAGCACAAAGAGTCTTGCAGATGCCAGAAGTCTTGGCGGTAAGATTCAGATGGTCTACTCGCCGATGGATGCTTTTGAATATGCCAAAGAACATAAAGACGAGCAGGTTGTCTTTCTTTCTGTTGGATTTGAGACAACGACTCCGGCAAGCTGCCTTTCTGTAAAGATGGCAAAAGAAGCAGAACTTACAAACTATGCGCTTCTTACCGCAAATAAGACAATGCCAGGTGCCTATGAGATGTTAAAAGACAGTGCGGATGTTTTCTTATATCCAGGTCATGTCAATGCGATTACCGGTAATGCGCTAAACAGAAAGCTCTGTGAGGAAGAGGGCATAAGCGGTATTGTCACTGGATTTACAGCCAGTGAAATATTATCTGCGTTTGCCATATTATTAAAGAAATTCCCGGAAGGTAAACAGTTTTTTGTAAATGCTTATCCAAGAGTTGTGACAGAAGAGGGAAGTGTTCCAGCACAGAAGCTCATAAAAGAGTGGATGGAACCTTGCGATTCCCAGTGGAGAGGACTTGGCATGATTAAAAATTCCGGGCTTCGACTAAGAAAAGAGGCAGAGGATTTTGATGCCAGAGTGAAATTTGCCATTCCTGAAATGGAAGGGAGAACAAGTCCTGCCTGTCGTTGCGGAGATGTATTACAGGGCAAATGTCGACCAACTGACTGTAAAGTATTTGGAAAGGGCTGTACACCACTTCATCCAATTGGGGCATGTATGGTGTCGAACGAAGGAGCATGCTCGGCATATTATCAGTATAACAGTCGGGGAGAATTATAAGATACATTCAAAAGTATAGAAATGATGATATATTCAAGACGTAGTATAACAGATATATTTAATTTTTGTTTTGAATAGTTACAATAAATTATGAATCTAAAAATATAGAAGTGATTATAGTAGAGAATAGCAATAAAAATGATAAGAGGAAAAATCATGGACAATTTAAAAGGAAAAACAGTTTCTCTTGCTCACGGTGCAGGAGGAAAACAGACAAGTGAATTAATCGACCAGGTATTTAAAGCACATTTTGCCAACCCAGAACTGACAAGTGACGATGCGGCAGTATTAAAAATGAAAGAAGGAAAGATTGCATTTACCACAGACGGATTTATCGTTTCTCCGTCTGAATTTCCGGGAGGAAATATCGGAAAGCTCAGTATTTGTGGTACAGTAAATGACTTATCCTGTATGGGAGCAAAACCGCTTTATCTTTCCTGTGCTTTTGTTATTGAGGAAGGTTTCCCGATGGAGAAACTTGAGGCAATCGCAGCAGCAATGGAAAAAACAGCAAATGAAGCTGGTGTAAAGATTGTTGCAGGCGATACAAAGGTTGCCGGAAAAGGACAGGTAGACGGTGTATTTATCACAACAACTGGTATTGGTGAAATCCAGGAAGGAGTAGAGACTTCTGGATTTATGGCAAAACCGGGCGATGCCGTTATTGTCAGTGGAGATATCGGAAGACATGGGTGCACAATTCTTCTTGCAAGAGAAGACTTCGGAATTGATGCGGATGTGACAAGTGATTGTGCTCCACTTTGGGGAACCGTACAGGATATTTTATCTGTGACAAAGGATATCCATGTTATTCGTGATGCGACAAGGGGCGGTGTTGGAACTGTTTTATATGAAATCGCAGAACAGAGTAAGACAGGAATACGCCTTAATGCAGAGGCAATTCCAGTACAGGACAGTGTAAAGGGTGTGTGTGGAATGCTTGGATTAGAACCACTTTATCTTGCATGTGAAGGCCGCCTTGTTATTTTTGCGCCAAAGGAATATGCAGAGGAAATCGTAGCAAAATTACGCGAAGGAAAATATTCAACAGAAGCAGCGATTATCGGCGAAGTAACAGAAGAAATGCCAGGAAGAGTGGTAGTGACAACGGAAATCGGAGCAGAAACATTACTTCCACCTCCAGGCGGAGAGCTCTTACCAAGAATCTGTTAATTATTTAGAAATATAAAAGACGAGAATCTTTGCATATATAGATTGTTTTGTAGTATTTGTATGGCAAAGTGATTACACACTCTGGTATCAGAGATATAATTTTTTAATAATTAACGCATAGATACAGAAATTACAGGGAAAGAAAAACTTATGGGAGACACAAGAATTGCTGTTCTTTCTATTATTGTGGAGGACAGTGAAAGTACAGTGAAATTAAATGAAATGATTCATGATTACGCAGAGTATGTTGTAGGCAGAATGGGTATTCCCTACCGTGAAAAAAATATTAGTATCATTAGTCTGGTGCTTGATGCACCACAGACAAAAATCAGTGAATTGTCCGGCAAGATTGGACGACTTTCTGGAGTAACGGCAAAGGCTGCCTACGCAAAAGTGTAATAGATTTATAGTATATTTATGAAATATTCAAAATGATAGATATGATTACATATAAACACATCACAGAATTTGTAGAATAGGAATATTATGTAAATACATGTACTAAAGGTTAAGAGCATTTTTTTAGCATGCTCAAGAGTGAATTAAAATAATTAGATGTGGGTATGCAGATATATGTTATGTAAAGTTATAAAGGAAAAAGTATGATTAAAATAGCGGTATATGGAAAGGGCGGAATCGGAAAGTCTACGACTGTCTCCAATGTGGCAGCCGTATTTGCAAGTCAGGGACTTAGAGTTATGCAAATTGGCTGTGACCCAAAAGCGGATTCAACAGTTTTACTGCGCCACGGAGAAAAAGTCGAGACGGTTCTTGACTTAGTTCGAACAAGAAAAGAAGAGTTCACCTTAGAAGAAATGGTAAAAAAAGGTTTTGCTGGAGTCTGCTGTGTGGAAGCCGGCGGTCCTTCACCGGGACTTGGCTGTGCCGGAAGAGGAATTATTGCAGCATTAGAGACGTTAGAGAAAAAAGGGGCTTATGAGAAATACCGTCCGGATGTTGTTATTTATGATGTTCTTGGTGATGTTGTCTGCGGTGGATTTTCCATGCCAATGCGCCGTGGCTATGCTGATAAAGTATTTGTCATTACTTCTGGTGAAAATATGGCGATTCATGCGGCAGCCAATATTGCAATGGCAGTGGAAAATTTCAAAGACAGAGGCTATGCACAGCTTGGTGGACTCATTTTAAATCGCAGAAATGTAAAAAATGAAAATGCAAAAGTAGAGGAATTAGCAGAGGATATTCACAGTAAAGTCATTGGAACTTTATCAAGAAGTGAACTGGTTACGGATGCAGAAGAACAGAAAAAGACAGTAATAGAAGCGTATCCAGATTCAGAGATGGCAGAGGAGTATCGGGTTCTTGCAGGACAAATTCGTACACTTTGTGGAATCTAAAAAGTTAGATATGAACTATATAAATGAAATGATTCAAGTTACATTCAAACCAAAGAAATTACATTTAACAGAGAGTATAAAAATAAGATTTGAAAACGACTTAAATTGTATTTAATTAGGGTTATCTTACAGAACTGCTACAGGCAACAACGAATGAAAGCTAAAAAAATCTTAAAAAAATTATAGGGAGGGATTTATTTTGCTTGAAATGCTTCACGGAAAAGCAAAAGACGAACAATGGAATAATCAAATAAAAGAAAAATTATCCCCTTCCTTACTGGAAGAGATTTCTTTTCGGGATGCAGCATGGCCAGCTCCTTTTGTTCCAGGGCTTGAATATAACAGCCCAGCACATGGTACTTGGAATATCGTACATATGGGAATGCTCCTGCCGGGGTCTCACCAGATTTATGTGTGCGGTGCAAACTGTAACAGAGGTGTTATACTGACTGCAGCAGAAATGAATGCAGGAGACCGTTTTTCCTTTGTAGAAATAAAAGAAGAGGATTTATTTAACGGACAGATGGAGGAGATTGTTATTGAGGGAGTCAGTGACATTCTTTATAAATTGCCCAAGAAGCCATCGGTTGTCCTTTTATTCACGGTCTGTGTCCATCATTTTATGGGATGTGATCTTACATATATTTATGATACACTCCGAGACCGTTTCCAAGGACAGTGTTTTGTAGACTGTTACATGGATCCGATTATGCAAAAGGAAGGGCTGACTCCAGACCAGAAGTTAAGGAATAGTTTATATAAACCACTTCCAATGAGGGAAAAGAACTTAAAACAGATTAATATTATCGGAAATGATTTTCCGACAAGAGAAGAAACAGAATTAAAGAGCATTGCAAAAGCAGCGGGCTATACGGTAAAAGATATTACAGAATGCAAGACATACGAAGAGTACTTGTCTATGTCAGAAAGCTTTTTAAATATAGCCTGTTATCCACCTGCGAAGTATGGTGCAGAGCAGTTGTCAAAAAGGCTTGGTATGAAGTTCCTTTATCTTCCATTTTCATTTGACTACGATGAAATTGATGCACAGTTAGAAAGCCTTGTAAATGAAATGCCGGGGATAGAGATGCCGGATACCAGTTTGCTGCGAAAGAAGTGCGAGTGTATTTTACAAGAAACAAAGGAACTTGTCGGTGACACTAAAATCACCATAGATGCTACTGTTGTTCCAAGACTTTTAGGGCTTACAAGATTATTAATTTCACATGGATTTTCAGTAGAAAGAATTTTTACAGACAGTTTTTCAGCAGAAGAAAAAGAAGATTATCTCTGGTTAAAGGAGAAGGCCTCAGATTTAAAGGTTTGTGCGACAATTCATCCGAATATGCGAGTTTATCCAAGAAATCCACAGGAAAAAATACTAGCAATTGGACAAAAAGCCGCGTATTTTTCAGGAACAGAGCATTTTGTAAATATGGTTGAAGGTGGCGGATTACATGGCTACGATGGAATCTGCGAACTTTGCCTGAAAATACAGGAAGCCTATCAGACAAAAAAGAACACAAAAGATTTGGTAGTCCGAAAAGGATTAGGGTGTGAAAGTTGCATATAAACGAAAGGATATATTTATGAAACAAGTATCTGTAACATTATCAACCTATACGGCAGATGTATCCGGGGTGTGTTCTGCCCTTTATGAACTTGGAGGTATGGTTGTCATCCATGATCCGTCCGGTTGTAATTCTACTTATAATACTCACGATGAACCACGTTGGTATGATATGGACAGTCTTGTATTTATTTCCGGGCTATCACAGATGGACGCTATTATGGGAAATGATGATAAATTCATTCAAGATATTGTGCGAGCAGCAAAAGAATTAAACCCCCGTTTTATTGCCTTGGTACGCACCCCGATTCCTTTAATGACCGGAACTGACTTTGAAGGAATCACCCGTGTCATTGAAAAGCAGACAGGAATCCCTGTCTTTTACTTTCCAACCAACGGAATGCACAGCTATGTAAGCGGAGCAGGAATGGCATTGGAGACGGTGGCAAGAGAACTAGTACTTCCATCTAACATAAATATACATTTTAAAGAACCAAAAACGGAAGTAAACACTGTATCAGACAAATTAACAGCAGGCAGTACAGAGAAGCAAAGGCAATCGGAATTGAAGCTGGAACAAAATCCAGTTGATCTGACAATGGGTCAAATAAAAGATAAATCAGAACCTTCAATAGAGAATGAATCGAAACAGCCAGTACAAAGGCAGCAAAAGTGCATAAAGAGTGATTCGGCAAAGAAAATAAAAATAAAAACTGCAGAATCAAAACCTGGCAATACCAAAATCAAGATAAATATTTTAGGAGCAACCCCGCTTGATTTTTCCGTAAACTCTACCTTAGATTCTATAAAAGAATTCTTAAGTGATCACTTTGAAATTATCAGTACATTTGCAATGGGAAGTACTATAGAAGAGATACAAAAAGCCAGCGAAGCTGATGTGAATCTTGTCATTTCATCTGTTGGATTTCCAGCAGCAAAAGTATTAGAAGAGCGATTCCACATACCATATGTTATTGGTACACCAGTCAAAGGGTTTGAAAATATTATAGCTGAGAAAATGCTGGGTGTCGCCTGGACAAAGCAATCACAAACAGCATATTTTTCTGTAGCACTCAAAGAAGAAAAAAAATGCACAGGCAATATTGATAATGAGCCAATAGTACCCAAGACGAAGATCCTGTCTAAATCAGAAAAAATGGAACTGGCAGAAAAAATAGAAAAACCAGAAACAATAGAAATAATAGAAACACCTGCAGAAATAATAAACAAAGAGAAATCCACCAATGAAATATATATCATAGGTGAAGCAGTCATTTCCCAGTCATTAAAAGCAGCGCTTGTCTTAAAACATGGAATTAATGCAAAAGTCATCTGTCCACTAGAAACCGAACCAGAATATATCGGAGAAGATGTATTGCTCCTTTCATCAGAAGAAGAAATAAAAGAAGCAATAGCAGAGGCGCAAACAGTCATAGCAGATCCAATATATAAAACTGTCTGCTCCGAAAAAACAAACTTTATCTCATTACCACATGAAGCGTTTTCCGGACGAATTTATCGAAAAGAAATCCCCAATTTAATGAACGGGGTTCCTATTTAATTCATTAAGAAACAGTAGACTTCTGACAGCATCTGGTTTAGGCTGAATTAAATTAGTAAGTAGAGGAGAGAGCGTCTGTCCTTAATGAATTAAATAGGAAATCTTCTTTGCATTTTTAGCAAAATATTATATACTAGGGAGAGACAATTTCGAAAGATTTAGAGAACAAGGAGGAATGAAAATGAAGAAGAATATTATCGCAATCAGTCGAGAGTTTGGTAGTGGTGGAAGAACAATTGGTAAGCTTGTGGCACAGAAACTTGGGATTGAGTTTTATGACAGAGATATTATTAAAAAGGTAGTCGAAGAATCTGGTCTTACAAGAAAGTATGTAGAGCACTATGGTGAATTTGCACCATCTGCTGACCAGCGTTTTGCGTATTCCTTTGTTGGTCTTGATGAAGATTCCAACTCTCCTCTTGTTCAGTTATGGAAGACAAGAGAAAAGGTAATTAAAGATTTTGCAACAGCAAAACCATGTGTTATTGTTGGAAGCTGTGCAGATTATATTTTAAGAAACAGAGAAGACTGTCTTAAAGTATTTTTATATGCGGATGAAGAGACAAAGGAGAATCGCATTCAGGAGATTTACGGAGAAGTTGGTTTAAAACTGAAGAATCGTGTAAAAGATATGGATGTGCGAAGAGGTTTGAATTATAAGTA
Source organism: uncultured Anaerobutyricum sp. (assembly GCF_934307085.1). Taxonomy (GTDB): domain Bacteria; phylum Bacillota; class Clostridia; order Lachnospirales; family Lachnospiraceae; genus Anaerobutyricum. The sequence continues at coordinate 70,250 of NZ_CAKRCF010000004.1, read as the reverse complement.
TTTTACGGGTCAGGACTGGGGAAAAGCACAGAATTATGACTTGGCTCTTAACAGGGGAAGTCTGGGAATTGAAAAGTGTGCACAGCTTATTGTGGACGCAACATTAGAAGAATAGAGAATGAAACGTTGTATTTGTGAGAATGAAAAATGAGACAGGAATTAGAATTATTAAGAAAGAAAATGCGCGAGACAGGCGTAGATGCCTGCTTGATTCCTACGAGTGATTTTCATGGTTCAGAATATGTAGGAGATTATTTTAAATGTAGAGAATATATTTCTGGGTTTACCGGTTCTGCGGGAACACTTGTGGTCACATTAGAAGATGCAGGATTATGGACAGATGGAAGATATTTTTTGCAGGCGGCAGAGCAGTTAGAAGACTCAGGAATTACATTAAAAAAAGAAAGACAGCCGGGTGTTCCAACGATAGAGGAATATTTGAAGACAACTTTAAAAAGAGGTCAGACACTTGGCTTTGACGGCAGATGCATTATGGCAGACTATGCAGAAAAATTAATTACACAGTTAAATGCACAGGGAATTGCGGTCCGTACAGATATCGATCTTGCTGGAGCCGTGTGGGAGAACCGTCCACAGTTATCTGCACAGCCGGTATGGCCGCTTCCAGTAGAATATGCAGGCGAGAGTAGTCAGAGCAAAGTAGAAAGAGTTCGAAAATTTCTTTCGGAAAAAAAGGCAGATTATTTGTTACTTACCTCATTAGAAGATATTGCATGGCTTCTCAATATGCGCGGTAATGATGTGGAGTCTACACCAGTTATCTTAAGTTATCTTTTATTAGGGGAAAAGGAGCTTATCTGGTATGTACAGGGAAAATGCCTTTCTGAAAAAATAAAGATTCTGTTAGATATGCAGGGGATTAAGGTGGCATCATATGCCCAGATTTATGAAGATATAAAGAAACTGCCGGAAGATGCAGTGGTATATTATGATAAGTCAGCAGTCAATATGGCGTTGGTATCTTCGTTGCCAGAAAAAGTGAAGAAGATAGAAGGAGTCAATCCGACATTTTTATTTAAGGCAAAGAAGAATCCTGTTGAAGTGGAAAATGAAAGAAAAGCACATATAAAAGATGGTGTTGCTGTTACAAAGTTTATTTACTGGTTAAAGTCCCAAATAGGAAAAACAAGAATAACAGAAATTGATGCAGCAGAGCAGTTAGAGGAGTTTCGAAAGGCACAGGAACATTATGTGGAGCCAAGCTTTGCACCAATTATTGCTTATAAAGAACATGGAGCAATCGTACATTATAGTGCAACAAAAGAAAGCAATGTGGAACTTCATCCAGAAAGCTTTGTTTTAGCAGATACCGGAGGACATTATTTAGAAGGTACGACCGATATTACAAGAACGATTGCACTTGGCAGCCTGACTCAGGAAGAAAAAGAAATGTACACCACAGTATTAAAAGGTCACATTCAGTTAGAAATGGCACGCTTTTTACAGGGATGCAGCGGTCAGAGTCTTGATATACTTGCCAGAACTCCATTATGGGAAAAAGACCTTGATTACAATCATGGAACTGGACATGGAGTAGGTTATCTTTTAAGTGTCCATGAAGGACCAAATAACTTCCGCTTCCGCCCGCCTGTAAGCAGACGAAGCGACTGCATATTAGAAGAAGGAATGATAACTTCCGATGAACCAGGCATTTACTTAGAAGGCAAGTTCGGTATCCGTCTGGAAAATATGATTGTCTGCCAGAAAGATATGGAGAATATCTATGGAACTTTCCTCTGCTTTGATTCACTTACTCTCGTACCATTTGACCGTTCAGCAATCGTAGCAGAAAAACTTAGTGAGAAGGAACGAGAATGGTTAAATAAATATCACCAGAAAGTATTTGAGACAATCTCCCCATATCTTACAGAAGAAGAAAGCTCCTGGCTCAAAAGGGAAACACAACAATTTTGATTTGACAAATCAAATCCATCCTCCGTCAAAGCGTATAATCTGACCGGTAAGATATTCCGGTGATTCTGTAATCTGGTAGCAGAAAGCGGCGGCTTCGTCCGGAGAAGCAAAACGTCCGTAAGGGATTTCTTCGGCAAGCGCTGTCCGTTCTTCTTCATCAAAGCAACGATTCATATCTGTATCAATTACACCAAAACTTACGCCGTTGACGGAGATATGAGAAGGTGCCAACTCTTTTGCAAGTGCCTTTGTAAAAGAATTGACTGCACCTTTTGAGGCAGAATAAGCAGCTTCACAGGAAGCACCGACTTCTCCCCAGACAGAGGATACATTCAAGATTTTTCCACTATGGCGGTGAACCATATGAGGAATGACAGCTCGTGACATATAAAATACAGAGTCAAGATTCGTACCCATTAGAGTATGCCATTCTTCAGAACTCATATCGGATAAAAGTCCAATATGAGCGATACCAGCATTATTAATTAATAAATCAATCTGCCCGAAAGTATCCAGAGTTTTTTTGACAATGGTTTTAGCAGTAGTTTCTTTTGCAACAGATCCAAGACAGGTAATGACCTGTGTCTTTTTTGAAAGTTCTTTTTCTACGGCAGTCAAAGCGTCTTTATTATGCCCTCCATTAAGTGTAAGACAATATCCTTTCTCGGCATAAAAACGGGCAAGTGCAAGACCGATTCCACGTGTAGCCCCGGTGATGATTACTGATTTCATAAATATTTCTCCTTTTTATCAGACGAATTTAAATTTATTAGACGAAATTTATCAGATGAAAATTCCAATATATTTATTAATTATTATATCATAAATTGACAGCTGCTACTATTGATTCATGAAGATAGTAACGGTCTTCCTATATTATTTGTTCAATGAATTAAATAGTAAAAACTTGCAATCAAAAAAGAACTTTGTTATACTTAACAAATGAAATGCGGAGTAATCCGTGAAATCACGACAACATAGAATAAAATAGGAGGCCTATGATGAAAAAGCCAAGTCTTATAAAAAGATTTTTCTCTTTCCTTTTAAGATTATGTGTTGTTCTCATTTTGATGACGGCTATTGCAGTCGGTTCTTTTGAGGGCGTAACCTATTATCTTACTGGAAGTTTCACAAGTGTGAAGAAGGCTGTGAAGGAAGAGACAGATCAAAGTGAATCTGGAGAGGACATTACAGATACAACAGTAGCCGATAATAAAAACATGGAGAATACACTGGTATTTGTTCATGATGATAATACTGGTAAAGATTATACAACACTCAATATGTATGACAAAGAAACAAAGGCACTTGATATTCTTCTGATGCCATGTGACGCACAGGTATCTGTCAGTAACACACTTCTTAAAGAACTTAGAAAAACTATGTCTGATGCAAATAGTACCATAAGTCTGTCAGAAGTTGGACGTGCTTTTGGTGATAAGAAGTATGAGATGTTCGTTAAGATTATGGAGGATATCAGTGGCATAAGCATTTCTGGTTATGATGTAATATCAAGTCAGAACTTTAAGAAACTTTTAAATGTGGCAGGAAACGTTACTTATCATTTTAATAATGCGATTTCTTACAGAGATGAGCAGAATACATTACAGACTATTGATGCGGGGGATATCTCTCTTGATAGTGAGAAAGCTTATGCACTCCTTACTTATATGGATGGAACCGATGATGAGGAATCAAGACGATTAGAAAGAGCAAACACATATTTTACAAGTTATGTGGAAGCACTTCTTTCAAAAGAAAATGATACTGCAATCGCTAAGAAGTATGACAGTCTTGTAACAGAAGAGAAGAAGGATACAACTTCTACAGAAGATATTCTTAAGAGTCTGACAACAGATGCTGTTACAATCCGTATTATGCAGGGAAGTGAGACCAAGGGCATATTTACTTTGGATTCCCAGAAGGTTAAATTACAGGTGGCTGCACTAGCAAAGCAGGCAGAAGCTTACAAAGCAACAGGAGACAGTTCTTCTGGTACAGGAAGTAGTTCAGCCTCAACAACAGCTACAGACACAACAGAGAGTTCTAAGCAGTATTCAATTGAAATTTATAACGCTGCTTATGTTTCTGGTTTGGCAAGAGAATGGGAGACTTATCTTGAAGGAGAGGGATACAGCATTAGTCTTGTAGACTCTTATCAGGAAGAAGGACCAATTTCACAGACAAGAATTAATGTGACAGAAGAGGGAATGGGAGAAGATTTACTGAATTATTTCCCAGATGCAGATATTAATGTAGTAGACAGTATTTCTACAGGTGGAGATATTCAGATTTATATTGGAACAGACAGTACAGATGTTCCACAAAGTAGTGGCGATTCCACGACAGTTTCTGATGAGGATGTCGTAGATGACGGAAGTGATTCTGCTGATGATAGCAATACTTCTTCAGAATATGATTTTAGTCAGGGAGAATAAGTACAGCAATTTCAGAAGATACTGTAAGAAATCAGGATGTTTACTAATGTGTCAGAATGTAGATTATTTATTATAGAAAACCGTTATTTAGGAGATAAAAGAAAGGAACCTTAACATGAAAGATCGTTACCACAAAAAGGCAAATGTACTTGGTATAGATGTATCAGTGATGCGGGTGGACAAGGCGGTCAATGTATCAATGGAATTGATGCGAAGAAAAGGACTTCCTGTAATCTGTTTTTTATCAGCAGGCAGTTCGTTGCTGTGTCAGAATGATGAGAAAGTAGCGGACTATGTAACTTCCTGTAACCTGGTACTTCCGGGAGACCGTCATATTGAGATGGCAGTGCATCACAGACAGGATAACGGGGAGATACCGGAAGGAATCGGAGAGTTTGCAGATAACTATTTAAAGAGAATGTTTTCTAAAATGAACCGTGAGGGTCGGAGTATTTATACCATCACAGAACAGGATACACATTTAGAATCATTAGAACAATATATGGATGAATCTTACCATAACATTGAAGTGCAGGGAACCGTTATGCGAAAAGAAACAAAGGGAGAGGCTGACCGCATCGTAAATGAGATTAATGCTTGTATTCCTGATGTTGTTTTTGTCTGTATTCCAGCAGACAGACAAATAAAGTTTATGGAGAAGCATGCGGCAATGATGAATACTCGTCTCTGTATTCTTATTGAATCTATTCAGCCATTGATTCGCAGGGAAACAGAGGAGATTCCTAGGTGGGTGCAGAGTTTGCATTTAGAGGGAATTTACTCCTGGTTTAAAAAGGAACAAAAGATTAAGAATACAATTGTTGGTTCTGTATTTAAGAAAAAGATACTTAATGAGGTTTCTGAGGAAGTGACAGAAAAAAGTTTTAAGGAAGTCTTGCCAGGGAATAATCTGGATACAGAGGGAAGAAATGACAAAATATTTGAAAAAGAAATCAATAATGATAAAATAGAACAATGAATTGTTAAAAAAATAGCAAAATAATGTAGCGAAATAATAAGGAAAAAAAGACATTTTTCACAAAAATAAAAATGAGAAGTGTCTTTTTTTTGAAATTACTTTAACAAATGTACAATATTTAGTGTGTTTTTAATTTTTGGTACATCGAAAATAGTAAATATGTCTAATAGATAAAATATGCTTAACAATTTAGCTGAAATATCAGCCGTATTTTCGTGAGTTTTCTCCTAGAATTATTTACAAAATTTAGGTATGATATATGAGGACAAAATGTTTGCAGCATAAACTTATTTTTAGGAGGTTATTTATGGCTAGTTTATCACTTAGACATCTTAGCAAAACATATGATAACGGGGTCAATGCAATCAAGGACTTTACCCTTGAAGTTGATGATAAAGAATTTATGATATTTGCCGGTCCAGTAGGATGTGGAATTTCTACTGTTTTAAGAATGATTGCCGGTGTGGAAGACATTACAGATGGAGAATTGTTAATGGATGGTGAGCGTATGAATGAGATTCCTTCTATTGACAGAAATGTGGCTATGATCTTTAAGAATGGCAAGTTATACCCGCAGATGAACATTTATGATAATCTTGCGTTTGGTCTTAAGTTAAAGGAATTGCCAAGGGGAGAGATTGATACAAGAATTGCAGAGGTTACAGAAGTCTTAAGAATAGGACATCTTCTCGATAAGATGACAGAAGATTTAGATGAGCAGGAAAGAGCATTGGTTGTTCTTGGACGTGCTATGGTTAAGAAACCAAAAGTATTCCTTTTAGATGAACCATTTTCCAGTTTGAGCAGAGATGTAAAGAAACATATGCAGGAACTTGTACGAAAACTTTATGAGAAGATGCAGATTACAGTAGTTTATGTCACACATAACAGAGAAGATATCCAGAATACAGATGCACGTATCGCTGTAATGAATGATGGAAGTATTCAGCAAATTGGCACGATTGGAGAACTTTATGATAATCCGGCTTCTCCATATGTTTCTGAATTTTTAGGAGTGACTGCAGAAGCAGTATGCCAGTAACAATCTGGGACATATTTACATATATACATGAAATTTTGTAGCTTTTCCACATGAATTAATATAAAAAATAATAACTTTTCACAAGAGGAAATATATTTTTTGTGTATTTCCTCTTTTTTTTTTGTCACTTTTGTATTAAAATAAAAAAAGATTGTTGCGTGCGATAGCAAAATGCGATGAGAGGGAAAGACAGGAGTGATACGATGATTTCAAATCAGATTTTACAGGATACCATTGACGGTATTAAGGCAATCACAAGGATTGACTTATGTGTTATGGATACGGAAGGTAAACCGCTTGCTTCCACATTAGATGCAGTTGAAGAATATAAAGAAGCGGTACTGGTATTTGCGGAATCTCTTGCAGAGAGTCAGGCATTGCAAGGATATCAGTTTTTTAAAGTATTTGATGAGAACCAGTTAGAGTACATTATTTTAGTCAAAGGTGAGACTGATGATGTATACATGGTTGGAAAGATGGCAGCTTTTCAGGTACAGAATCTTTTAGTTGCTTATAAGGAGCGTTTTGATAAAGATAATTTTATCAAAAATCTGCTTTTGGATAATTTACTTCTTGTAGATATTTATAACAGAGCAAAGAAGCTCCATATCGAGACAGAAGTGAGAAGATGTGTATTTATTGTCGAGACAAAGAATGACAGAGATAATAATGCATTTGAGACTGTTCGTAATATTTTCTCTGCCAAAACCAGAGACTTTATTACTGCTGTAGATGAGAAGAATATTATTCTTGTTAAGGAAGTGAAGACGGGAGAAGGTTATGATGAACTGACCAAGACAGCTCAGGTTATTGTGGATATGCTTAATACCGAAGCAATGACAAAAGTGAATGTTGCTTTTGGTACGATTGTAAACGAGATTAAGGAAGTTTCCCGCTCTTACAAAGAGGCAAAGATGGCGATGGATGTCGGAAAGATTTTCTATCCGGATAAGAATGTTATTGCTTACAGCCGCCTTGGTATTGGTCGTTTGATTTATCAGCTTCCACTGCCGCTGTGTAAGATGTTTATCAAGGAGATATTTGATGGACGTTCTCCAGATGAATTTGATGAGGAGACATTACAGACAATTAACAAGTTCTTTGAGAATAACCTGAATGTATCTGAAACATCAAGACAGCTCTACATTCACCGTAATACTTTAGTATACCGTCTGGATAAGCTTCAGAAGAGTACAGGGCTTGACCTTAGAGTATTTGAAGATGCGATTACTTTTAAGATAGCGCTGATGGTCGTAAAATACATGAAGTACATGGAAAGTATCGAATATTAATAACAAAGCCTTCTGCCGGAGATGCTAAAACCGCCAGAAGGCTTTTTATTTCTTAAAAAAGCATACTGTGAAATTACGCATGAATGGATTTTGAAGATAATAGTAGTGTATAGAAAAAGTTTTAAGAGTAGCAGATATTATTTGGACAAAAGAAAGGCAGACAGAATGGATTTAAAAGAAAAAGAAATGAATATCGAGCTGGAAAGTTATCCGGCAGCCAACAATCCAGAAATGGAAGAGAAAAAAGAGCAACCAGATGGAGGAAAAAAGAAAAGTAAGCGAGGAAAAAAAGGTGGCTGTCTTAAGTATGCAGTAAGAGTTTTTGTTATTTTCATTGTTATAGGCATGAGTTTTTATGCAGGAAGGATTAGTGCCGTACCATCTACTGGTTTTGGAACGGGACTGAATAACAGTAAGATTTTGCAAAAATTGAGCTTTTTAGAAGCATATACAGGCAAATATTATCTAAACAAGATAGACAGTGATAATGTAGAGCAAAATATATATAAAGGATTTGCTAAGGGACTAGATGATCCATATGCAGAGTACTATACCAAGAAAGAATATAAGCAGTTGACGGAAGAAGATTCTGGAGAGTACGAAGGAATTGGTATTTCTGTGGCAAAAGATACAGATACTGGTTATGCGGAGATAGTTTCTGTATTTAAAGATCAGCCGGCATATAAAGCAGGTCTGAAAACAGGAGATTTAATTACTGCGGTTAACAAAAAAAGCACTGTAGATATGGAGTTACAGGACGTTGTTTCAGAAATTAAAAATAAAGAGAACAAAACAGTTGTATTAACTATTTACAGAGATAAAAAGTCAAAAGACTATACGGTAAAGAAGTCATCCGTACAGTTAGATACCGTTTCTTATAAAATGAAAAATAATAAAACAGGATATATCGCAGTTAGTCAGTTCCTTGAAAATACAGGAGAGCAGTTTGATGATGCAGTTACCGATTTAGAAAAGCAGGGAATGACAAGCCTAATTATTGATTTAAGAGATAATGGAGGGGGGCTTTTAAATGCTTGCACAGATATGTTATCTCGCTTAGTGGAGAAGGATAAACTGCTTGTTTATACGAAAGACAAAGAAGGAAACAAAGAGGAATTTAAGAGTGATTCAAAGAAGACAGTGGATGTTCCAATAGTTCTTTTAGTCAATGGTAATACCGCGAGTGCTTCTGAAATCATGACTGGATGTCTCAAAGATTATGGTAAGGCAACAGTAGTAGGAACAAAAACTTACGGAAAGGGTATTGTACAAAGTATTATGCCATTGCCGGATGGCTCCGCTGTGAAGTTTACAATTGCCAGCTATTACACACCGAATGGAACCAATATTCATAAAAAAGGAATTGAGCCAGATATAGAAGTAAAGATAAGCGATGAACAGTGGAAAAAAGCACAGACAGATGAGAAGGCAGATATACAGTTGAAGAAGGCAATGGAGATTTTGAAAAAGTAAAAGGGGTTTGTAAATCCGTTGTGCGAAGTTGTGTTTTTAATTTTTCATAACATCAGCATAACTACCCACAACGGAATATTTAGATTCCTGCTCTTTCCTTCAAAAACTTCGCCAAATATTCATCAAAAGCATATTCAAGAGATTTATCAAGGGAGAAGTTCCGATAGGATACGCCAGTAGTGATAAGAAGATTTTTCGGGTCGTAGAGGACATTCACATAAAGTCCTTCGATGTCTTCTTCACGAAAGGAACTGTTGCTATGTGCGATAAGGTAAGAAACCGATTGTTTTGGAAGCCCAAAAACAATTTTGCAGGAGAGAGGGAGCCGTTTTCCTTTGATAATATCAAAGATACGGCCACGGATTTCTTTCCAGTAGCAAAATTCACGGTTTAAGGTCTGTTCTACATTAGTATCGTAGAAGCCTTCGTTGATTCGTCCCTGAATTTGGTAACTTACCCCCATCTTGATGGAAGCTTCGACAAAATAAAAATGGTCAAAAGTGTCTTTTGATAAAAGATGAAACATAAAGTCTTTACTATCGGAAATTTGTATAGATAACATAAAAAACTCCTCCCTATATTTATGTACTCTCGGAGTCTTTCTGCATTTATTTTTATAACTGATTTCTTATAAATCAGGCACAGAAAGATTTCGAGAATATATATTTAAACTGAAAATTATTTTTAATGTATTGTAATAAATGATAACATGAATTATTTTTTTTGAAAAGGAGATAAAAATGAACATTTTAACAGAATGTTTAAGCCAAGGAACTTCGCCAGTCGGTGTTGTTTCTTTTGCTAAAAAATATTTAAAAGAACAGAGATTTGAAGAACTGTATTATGATACAATGATTTCTCCAAAAGAGAACGGGAAGTATTTTATCGCTCCATTTCCGGATGTATTATTTGCATTTACCACGGGAAATGTAAGGGCGAATATTCAGTCTCTTCGCATGGCATTTGCTCATGTGGATCAGCCGTGTTTTAAGGTGAAAGGGAAGCCGGACTTTAAGAGTATGGGTTGTGCGATGCTTAATGTGGAAGTATATGGGGGGATGATGGATCATACATGGTTTGACCGTCCACTTGGAATGGCAGGAACTGTTGTGCTAAAGGGGGAAGAAGTTTTTAAGCCAGAAGAGGTACAATATGACAGTAAAAGACCGATTGCATTGATTCCGGGACTTGCGATTCATATGCAGCGGGAAGCGAATAGTGGCTGGAAGATTGATCGCCAAAAAGAGTTGATGCCGCTTTTAGGTCTGGCAAATGGGCATTGGACAGAAGATACATTTCTACATTTTCTTGCGGAAGAACTTTCTGTGGATGAGAGTGAGATTTTAAGTTATGATCTTAATCTGTATAATTATGACCAGCCACAGCTTTGCGGAATCAGAGAGGAGATTTTATGTAGTCCCCGAATTGATAACGTAGCTTCAGTCAGTGCATTGTTAGAATCTCTTACGGATGGAGATAGAGAAAGTGGAATTAATCTTATCGGTTTATTTAACCATGAGGAGGTAGGAAGTTTCACAAAGTCCGGGGCTGATTCTACTTTGCTCGAAAGTATATTATGTCGTATTCTTTCGGGAATGGGATGCTCAAAAGAGCAGATAGAGATTTCACTGGCACAGAGCTATTATCTTTCTGTAGATGGTGCGCATGCAGCACATCCAAATTATACAGACCGCTGTGATACGACAACGAGAGCGTATATGGGACAGGGTGTGACGGTAAAAGTAAGTGGTACACAGAAGTATGCTTCAGACTGTCGGATGTATGCGATTTTAAAAGGATTGTCTGAAAAATGTAATATATTATTACAGGAAATTAATGACAGGAATACGATTCGCGGAGGTACAACATTAGGTCCTATGATTGGATCTCATTTACCAATAGCAGGCTGTGATTTAGGAATCCCGATGCTTGCGATGCATTCAGCAAGAGAGACAATGGCCATGGCGGATTATGTGAGTTTATGCCAGCTAGTAACGGCATTTTTTGGAGAGTAAGTTTATAGTAAGTCCAGAGTGTGTTTGAAAAGAATAAACTGGAGTGTATTTGAAAAAATGCTCTGGAAAAATAGTCTATTTTTTCCCTTCCCTGCATATACTGAATTAGTATTGGGGAGGGATTTTCATGGAAAAACAAAATATATATCAGGATATTTCTGCCAGAACTGGTGGAGAGATTTATCTCGGTGTAGTTGGACCTGTCCGAAGTGGCAAATCAACATTTATTAAGCGTTTTATGGAACTTCTTGTACTTCCTGAAATAAAGGACGAAAATGAACGAAAGAGAACGATGGATGAACTTCCGCAAAGTGGAACTGGGAAAATTGTTATGACAACTGAGCCGAAGTTTATTCCAAAAGAAGCAGCAGAACTTCCAATGGAAGATATGAAAATAAAAATTCGCCTGATTGACTGTGTAGGATTTATGATTCCGGGTGCTGGCGGTAATCTTGAAAACGGACAGGAACGACTCGTAAAAACACCGTGGTTTGATTACGAAGTGCCATTTACAAAGGCAGCAGAATTTGGAACAAGAAAGGTAATTAGAGATCATTCTACCATTGGGATTTTAGTGACGACAGACGGGTCTTTTGGAGAGATTCCGAGAGATTCTTATGTAGAAGCAGAAAAGAAAACCGTTGCAGAATTAAATGAAATCGGAAAGCCATTTTTAGTGCTTGTTAACAGCGAGCGTCCGTATTCAAAGACAACACAGGCGTTAACAGAAAAACTGTCCAAAGAATATAATACAAGTGTGATGGCTGTAAACTGCGACCAGCTCCGCCAGGAAGATATTTTAGAGATTTTAAAAAATGTACTTCTGGAATTTCCTTTGTCTTCTGTAGGATTCTATCTGCCAAAATGGGTGGAGACTTTGCGGGATGACCACTGGATGAAAAAGTCGATACTTGACCTTGTGAAAGAATTTATGGCAGAAAAAAGCAAAATGAAGGATTTGTATCAGAAAGTATTTCCTTCAAACGATTACATAGAATCTGGGAAAATAGAAAAAATTCATATGGATACGGGAAAGGTCGATGTCAAGATTCAGATACGGGATTCCTATTATTATGATATTTTATCAGATATTACGGGATTGCCGATTAAGAGTGAGTATCATCTCATCCACTTAATGAAAGAACTTTCTGCAAAGAAAAGGGAATTTGAGGAGGTATCAAAGGCATTAAAAGATGCCAGAGAGCGGGGCTATGGTGTGATGAAGCCAGTTCTTTCGGAAATCACACTTTCTGAGCCGGAAGTTGTAAAGCATGGCAATAAGTACGGAGTGAAAATACGTGCCGAGGCACCATCCATCCATTTGATTCGTGCCAATCTTACAACGGAAGTTGCACCAATCGTAGGCACGCAGCTTCAAGCAGAAGACCTTATCACTTACATAAAGGAACAGGCGGGAGAAGAAACAAATGAGATTTGGAATGTCAACATTTTTGGTAAAACATTAGAACAGCTTGTTGATGATGGCATATCCGGTAAAGTTACAAAAATAAACGATGATAGTCAGGAAAAATTGCAAAATGCCATGGAAAAAATCGTAAACGAAAGCAGTGGCGGATTGATTTGTATTATTATATAATATGGTATAAGGTTTTCAAAGTCATGGATTTATACTCAAATGGAATCTATGACTTTGGAGCTTATTCAGACAGAAATGCATATTTCAAACACGCTCTAGAAAACAGTAAGTATAGAGCAAATAAAAAGCAATCCGAGAGTGTCGCATGGAATTATTTATGTGAATGGTAAACAGGAATAGTGCTGCTCACATTTTACTTGCATAAAATGGAAAAAAATGGTATAATAATTTGGGGGTGATTATATGGAGATACAGCTTTGGAGAGAACTGCTTGACCCATACCAGCTTGCAGTCGATGAACTGACTGTAAAGTTTCATCATATTATAGAAGAACATCGGAATCAGGGATTATATTCACCGATTGAGTCCGTAGATGGACGTGTAAAGAGTATCGTCAGTATATTAGATAAGATGCAGCGTAAGAATGTATCGATGAATGATATTGAGAAGAAGATAGAAGATTTGGCGGGAATTCGTATTATCTGCCAGTTTGTAGAAGATATAGATCGCGTAGTGAATCTGATAAAGAACCGAACGGATATGAAGGTAAAGTGTGAGAAGGACTATGTAAGCCATATGAAGACGAGTGGTTACCGCAGTTATCATATGATTATTTTATATACGGTGAATACGATTCATGGGCCGAAGGAACTGAGTGCAGAGATTCAGATTCGCACGATGGCGATGAATTTCTGGGCAACGATAGAACATTCTTTACAGTATAAGTATAAGGAGAATATTCCGGAATACATCCAGCAGAAGCTTCTTGATGCTTCAGAAGCGATTATTGAGGTTGACCATGAGATGTCTGATGTAAGAGATGAAATTATGGATGCACAGAACTCTCACAGGAGGAAGGAGACTTTAGTTAAGGATATTTTGAATAATATTCAGAATTTATATAAGGTTGCCAACCAGAGAGAGGTAACGAAGATTCAGGATGAGTTTTATAAAGTCTATGTGCTTGATGACATGTTGCAGCTTAAACATTTTGCAAGACAGCTTGATATTATTTCAGAAGGGTATCGTGCACAGAGTTTATAAAAGGCAGAAGAAAGATATTAAAGGTTTAGGAAGTTAACAAAAAAAGAAGCTAAAAAGTTAGAAAAAGAAGACAGAGTCTATTGAATTTGAAATATAATTATAATAACAGATGTATTAGCTATACAATAGATGCAGGAGGATTTGATGAATTTACCAGAAGATTATCAGAGTAAGATGCAGGGGATGCTTGGGGACGAGTATCCGCAGTATCTTGATAGTTTTAATCATAGTTATGGACAGACGCTTCGGGTGAATCAGTTAAAGGAGGAACCGGCGGATTTTATCCGCCGGTTCCTTTTAAACGGACAGGTTTCATGGTGTGAGACAGGATTCTATTATGAAGGAAAGCAGAAGTTATCTGCCCACCCGTATTATTACGCAGGAGTGTATTACATTCAAGAACCAAGTGCGATGGCACCCGCTGCTTTTTTACCAATAGAGCCGGGGGATAAGGTCCTTGATTTGTGTGCAGCACCGGGTGGCAAATCAACAGCACTTGCTGCCAAGCTTCAGGGAGAGGGCTTTTTATTATCGAATGATATTAGCGCCTCACGATGTAAGCCCTTACTTAAAAATATGGAGATGGCTGGGGTGACAAATGCGGTTATCACCTGTGAAGCTCCGGAGAAGTTAGCAGGACGTTTAGCAGGATATTTTGATAAAGTACTTGTAGATGCACCTTGTTCCGGTGAGGGGATGTTTCGAAGAGAGCCCTCCATGGTAAAGAGCTGGTCACTTGAGGAAGTAGAACGCTATGCACAGTTACAAAGAGAGATTCTTACCAGTGCGGCACAGATGGTAAAGCCAGGGGGATATCTTTTATATTCTACATGTACCTTTGCAAAGGAAGAAGACGAGCAGACGGTGGAATATTTTTTAGAGCAGAATTCTGCATTTACTTTGCAGGAACTTCCACTTTGTGGTGGTATTGAAGAAGGTAGGTCAGAATGGACGGTAAGCGGCAAAGAAGATGTGAAGAACTGCCGTCGTTTTTTGCCACATAAAGTAAAGGGAGAGGGACATTTTGCTGCTCTTTTTAAAAAGGCAGACATGGTGGAATCTGTTGATAAACAGTGCATAAAAGAAGAAACAGTGTCAAAATTTGTGCATAAAGAGATAATACGTAAAGAGACAGACAATAAAGCGAATGCACATAAAGGAAAGATGTGTAAGCGGACTGGAAAAGCACAGACAGCTTCTAAGGGTAAGGTTCCGGAAGCAATGGAAGAATTTATGAGGGAGATTTCAGTCTGGGAGGAGTGGAAAGAGAGAATCTTTTTTGTAAAAGAAAGAGTGTTTTTACTGCCAGAGGATTGTCCAGATTTTAAAGGACTTCGGGTTGTGCGTTCCGGGCTTTATCTTGGAGACTGTTTAAAGAAGCGTTTTGAGCCAAGTCAGGCGTTGGCGATGGCACTTAAGCCGGAACAATATAAGAGAAGTATTTCCTTACCGATAGAAGATATCCGTGTAGAAAAGTATCTTCGTGGAGAAACAGTGGATATTGATGATGTAGAATTTGATGGATGGACATTGTTTTGTGTAGAGAATTTCCCTCTTGGATGGGGAAAGTGCACCAGAGGAAGACTAAAGAATAAATATAATCCCAACTGGCGTAAATTATAATTACAGAAATTTTATAAAAGAAAACATTCCATAGTATATTTTAATGTTATACTATATAACAGGGATATATCATAAAAATAAAAAAATAGAAGAAGAACAGAAATGAATCAGGGCTATTGAGGATAGTTAAGATAAAATAAGAGTAATAAGAAAGGAACAAAAAAGATGCCAGAAACCTCAAAAAAGATGAGACTCGATAAGTTTTTGACGCAGGCAGCAGAACTTACGAGGAGTGAGGCAAAGCAGAAGATTAAAAAGGGAAGTGTGTCTGTTAATGGAGAAATTGTGAAAAAGCCGGAAGTCAAAGTTTCAGTACAGGATGAGATATGTCTTGATGGAGAAGGTATTTCATATAAGAAATACCGCTATATAATGCTGTATAAACCAGCGGGAGTCGTAAGTGCTACTGAAGATGCGGAGTGCACAACGGTTCTTGATTTGATTACTGAAGGAAAGAAAGGACTTTTCCCTGTTGGAAGACTGGATAAGGATACAGAGGGACTCTTGCTTCTTACGAATGATGGAGTGTTAGCTCACAACCTGCTGTCCCCGAAAAAACATGTAGATAAAACTTATTTTGCTGTTCTTGACGGTGCAGTAGGACAAAAAGAGAAGGAACTTTTTTTACAGGGATTAGATATTGGCGATGTAAAGCAGACGCTTCCGGCAAAGTTAGAGTTAACGGAGAAAGAAAATGAAGTATTCATTACCGTGCAGGAAGGACGTTTTCATCAGGTAAAGAGAATGGCACAGGCAGTTGGGAGAAAGGTCACTTATTTAAAGAGGATTTCTATGGGAAGTCTTGTTCTTGATAAGATGTTAGAAAAGGGAGAATATCGTCCTCTCACGGAGAAGGAGATTATAGGATTAAAAAATAAATAAGTATTAGATAGACTATCAGGAAGAAATATTAGATAAAAATATTCAGTAAAAATAGTGGAATGATAAAAATATGAAACAAAAGCAGAACTATCACAATGACAGAAATATCAGATAAGATGAACAGGGAAAGAGCCAGTAAAGGAAAAGAAAGGAATTAGTAGATGGCAAAAGAAAAAGGCTTCTTGCCTATGAATAAAAAAGAGATGAAGGAGCGAGGATGGGAGCAGGCAGACTTTGTGTATATCTGTGGAGATGCCTATGTAGACCATCCTTCTTTTGGGGCAGCGATTATCACCCGTTTGTTAGAAGATGCGGGATATAAGGTTGCTTTTATTGCCCAGCCAGACTGGAATGATGAGAACAGTATTGCAGTATGTGGCGAGCCGAGACTTGCCTTTATTGTATCTGCTGGAAATATGGACTCTATGGTGAATCACTACACTTCATTTAAGAAGAGAAGGCATCAGGATGCCTATACACCGGGTGGCGGATTTTCAGGAAGACCAAACCGACCAACGATTGTGTACAGTAATCTGATTCGAAAGACATATAAAAAGACTCCCATTCTTTTAGGGGGAATTGAGGCGTCTCTTCGAAGACTGGCACATTATGATTACTGGAGTGATAAGGTAAAGCGTTCTGTGCTTTTAGATTCTGGAGCAGATTTGCTTATGTATGGAATGGGCGAACATTCCATTCTTGAAATCGCAGAGGCCTTGGATTCTGGAATTTCGGTGCGAGATATTACCTATGTCAGAGGCACGGTTTTTAAGTGTAGAGATTTAGAAGAACTTTCCGGAGATTATGAATTACTACCTTCTTATGAGGAGATTACAGAATCAAAAGAAACATTTGCCAGAAGTTATTATCGCCAGTATATAAATACTGATGCGATTACGGCAAAGAGATTGGTGGAACCTTATAAGAAGAAGGAGTATCTTGTGCAGAATCCCCCATCACTTCCACTTACGCAAGAAGAGATGGATCATGTATATGAACTTCCTTATATGAGAGCGTGGCATCCATCTTATGATAAGCTTGGAGGTGTCCCGGCATTGAAGGAAATTAAGTTTTCCCTTACCAGTAATCGTGGCTGTTTTGGAGGATGTAGCTTCTGTGCCCTGACTTTTCATCAGGGAAGACGAATTCAGGTGCGGAGTCAGGAATCCATTATAAAAGAGGCGGAGTTAATTATAAAAGACCCGGAATTTAAAGGATATATCCATGACGTTGGAGGCCCGACTGCCGATTTTAGACATACTGCCTGTGAAAAGCAGTTAAAGTATGGGGTATGTACGAACAAACAGTGTCTTTTCCCAAAACCATGTGCGAATATGAATGCCGATCACAGCGATTATATTACACTTTTACGAAGACTTAGAGCATTGCCAGGAGTAAAGAAGGTATTTATCCGTTCTGGTATTCGATTTGACTATGTATTAGCAGATAAAAAAGATCATTTCTTAGAAGAACTATGTAAATATCATGTCAGTGGACAGCTTAAAGTCGCGCCGGAACATATTTGTGACAGTGTGTTAAAGCTTATGGGTAAGCCGGAGAATCAGGTATACGAAAAGTTTGCCAAAGCATACCGGAATATGAACAAAAAGCTTGGAAAGAAGCAGTATATGGTACCATATCTCATGTCCTCTCATCCAGGCTCTCATTTAAAAGAGGCAATTGCGTTAGCAGAATATATCCGTGATCTTGGTTATATGCCGGAGCAGGTACAGGACTTTTATCCGACACCGGGAACCATTTCTACCTGTATGTATTACACCGGACTTGATCCTCGGACAATGGAAAAAGTTTATGTTCCGGTTACATTAAAAGAAAAGCAGATGCAGCGTGCTTTAATTCAGTACCGGAATCCAGAAAATTATGATATTGTAAAAGAGGCACTTATGCAAGGTGAAAGAGAGGATTTAATCGGATTTGATGAACATTGCCTCATACCCCCAAGAAAAATGGGAAAAAATTATCATCCGGCACAGAAAACTTCTGTTGACAGAGATGCTTTTGTAAGGGATAGGGACAGAAATAAAAACGGAAGGAAAAATTATTCCCATGCAGGTTCAGGAAAAGCACAGGCAGGAAAGTTGAAAAACGATAGATTTAAGTCAGAAAAATACAGGACAGAAGATTTTAAGGCAGGAAAACAGAAAAACGATAAGTTCAGAACAGATAAATTTACAGGAAAGATAGAAGAGAGAGGAAAGTCGAAGAAGAAAACAATCCGTAACGTTCATAAAAGAAAAAAACGTGGTTAGGAGGATCAGATGAATGTAGGAATCATCACCGGTGCGTCATCGGGAATGGGAAAAGAGTTTGTAAAGCTTACGATGCAGAATCATCTTGATTTAGATGAAATCTGGGTAATTGCCAGACGGAAGGAACGCTTAGAAGCGTGGACGAATCTTTATAAAGAGCAGAAGTTTCGGATTCTTCCTCTTGATTTGCAAAAGAAAGGAGATATGGATTGTCTGAGACAGACATTGGAAGAAATACAGCCGCATATCGAATTATTTATTCACTGTGCAGGTTTTGGAATTCTGGGAAAGATTCAGGAAATCTCTATGGAAGAACAGGCAGAGATGGTTGATGTGAACTGCCGGAGTGTGGTGGAAGTATCCTCTCTCGTTCTGCCATATATGAAGCACAGAGGAAGGATGCTCTATATGGCTTCGGCAGCAGCATTTCTTCCGCAGCCGGGGTTTGCTGTTTATGCGGCAAGTAAGGCATTTGTGTTAAGCTATGTCCGTGCATTGCGTGCAGAAAACAGAGAAAATCAGCTTCGGGTGACGGCAGTCTGTCCAGGAGCCGTAAAGACAGAATTTTTCAATCGTGCTCTGACAAAAAAACATTTGCCAGCATACAAAAAGCTTGTTATGGCAGACCCGAAAAAGGTTGTAAAAAAGGCATGGAAGGATAATGAGAAAAATAAGGAAGTTTCTGTCTATGGCACGGCAATCCGATTTACCCATCTGGTGACAAAAGTGCTTCCTCACAGTCTTTTCCTGCAGTTTATGGGAAGGAAATAAAGATACCGATGAAAGAGATAACAATTACAAAAAGGGAAGAAGGCCAGCGTTTTGATAAGTTCCTTTGCAAGTATCTTCCAGGGGCATCTTCCGGCTTTTTACACAAGATGCTCCGAAAGAAAAATATTAAGTTGAATGGGAAAAAGGCAGAGGGAAAGGAGAAGCTTTCTGCCGGAGATCTGATCCAGATTTTCTTTTCTGATGAAACATTAGAGAAATTTCAGAGTCCACAAAATGGAAAAGGGGATTTCTATGATGCTTATAATGAAAATGAAAGTTCAACTGGCAGTGCGGTGAAAAATATAAAGTCCGTAAATGTTATGAAAAAAGGCAGAGGAGAAGGAAATACTTATAGTTTTTATGATAAAGAAAAAACGGGAAGAATAGAAAGAGCAGGAGCCATACGAAAGCTTACGAAAGCCGAACTTGAACTCCGTAAGCAGGTGCGTGTTTTGTATTCTTCTGAAGATATATTGGTATTTCATAAGCCTGCAGGAATGCTTTCCCAGAGAGCAAAGGCAAGTGATGATTCTTTAAATGATTATCTCATAGACTACTGTGTGAAACAGGGAATCATTTCAAAAGAAGAACTGGCAGGATTTCGTCCGTCTATTGCTAATCGCCTCGACAGAAATACGAGTGGGATTGTTCTTGCAGGAATTTCCATTAAAGGATTGCAGCGTTTAGCCGCCATGTTAAGAGAGCGTACGCTTGGGAAATATTATCTTTGCCTTGTGGAAGGCAGGGTAAAGGGGAATGCCCGCATTGCAGGATATCTTACAAAAGAAGAGAAAAATAATAAAGTTTCCCTTCATAAAGAAAAAGTAGAAGGCGCTTCTTATATAGAGACAGAATACAAGGTTTTAAAAAGTACCGATAAAGCAAGCATCTTAAAAATCCGTCTTATCACAGGAAAGAGCCATCAGATTAGAGGACATCTGGCATCTGTCGGACATCCGGTATTTGGTGATTATAAATATGGCAACCGCGACTTTAATAATCAGATTAAGTGGAAAGACGGTGTGAATTATCAGCTTTTACACAGTTATGAATTAGTTGTTCCAGAAGGGACAGGAGAGTTTTCAGGGATGCATATTGTGGATCCGGTACCAGAAGTTTTTCATAAGGTACAGCAGAGATGGGGGTTGGAAGTGCCGACTCTTTCTTATGAGAAGAGCAGAAAGGAATCGTAAAATGGCGACCTGGAACTCAAGAGGACTTCGAGGTTCTGTATTAGAAGAACTGATTAATTATGCGAACCAAAAGTACAAAGATAAAGAGTTAGCTCTTATCCAGAAAATTCCAACACCAGTAACTCCTGTTCGGTTTGATAAGGAGTCAAGACATATTACCTTGGCTTACTTTGAGAAAAAAAGTACTGTTGACTACATTGGAGCGGTGCAGGGAATTCCCGTTTGTTTTGATGCAAAGGAATGTGCAGTAGACACATTTTCCTTACAGAATCTTCATCCACATCAGGTAGAGTTTATGAAGAATTTTGAAAAGCAGAATGGAATCAGTTTTTTGCTTATTTATTATACTCATCGGCAAAAATGTTATTATCTGAGATTTTCGGAAATGATGAGGTACTGGGAGAGGATGGAAGCAGGAGGACAGAAGAACTTTAAGTACGAAGAATTATCCCCGAAGTTTTTCGTGCCGGCAGCAGGAGGAATCGCCCTTCACTACCTTGTAGCGATGCAGGAAGATTTAAAAGAACGGAATACAGAAAGAAACAGATAGCGAAATAAAAAAAGAATGCCAGAGCGTTTTTCAAACACGCTCTAGATTGACGAACTTTCATTTTTCATATATAATAAGACTTTGTAAAATTTTAAGAATGACAAAGTTTTTAGATATGAGGTGAGAGAAAAGTGATTAAGAGCATGACAGGATTCGGACGTGGCGAGAGCGTGTCAGAAGACTGTAAAGTAACTGTGGAGATTAAGGCAGTGAACCACAGATATTGTGATCTAAATATGAAGCTTCCAAGAAAGCTTAATTATTTAGAGGCAGATATCCGAAGTTTTTTAAAAAATTCTATCCAGCGAGGCAAGGTAGATGTTTTCATAAATTATGAAGATTTATCCGCAAAAGATGTGAATGTCCGCCTGAATGAGGAATTGGGAAAGGAATATTATACAGCACTTACAAAGCTTGGAGAGACACTTGGAATCTCTAGTGATGTGACAGCTTTACAGATTGGAAGATTCCCTGATGTACTTTCCTTAGAAGATGTGACAGTGAACCAGGAATCCGTAAAGGAACAGCTTATGAAAGCTCTCTCTGAAGCAGCAGGTCACTTTTCTGATAGCAGAGAAAAAGAGGGCGAAAATCTTAAGACAGATATTCTTGCCAAATTAGAAGGCATGAAGGAGAATGTTGCCTTTATCGAAGAGCGTTATCCATCAATTGTCAGCGAATACCGCAAGAAGCTTGAAGACAAAGTTGCAGAACTTCTGGGAGATTCTAATGTGGATGAGAATCGAATTGCTGCAGAAGTTGTTATTTATTCTGATAAGATTTGTGTGGATGAGGAGACAGTCCGCTTAAAGAGTCACATTGATGGTATGAGAGATGAACTCTTAAAAGGCGGCAATGTTGGACGTAAGCTTGACTTTATTGCACAGGAGATGAACAGAGAAGCCAACACAATTTTATCAAAGGCGAATGATATCGAAGTTTCGGATCATGCAATTGATTTAAAAACAGAGATTGAAAAAATCAGAGAACAGGTGCAGAATATAGAGTAGACGGAGAGAGAATGGCAGATTTTATTAATGTAGGTTTTGGAAATATGGTAAATGGAGATAAGATTATTTCTATGGTCAGTACAGATGCCGCACCAATCAAGCGGATGATTCAGAATGCCAGAGACGAGGGAAAGGCAGTCGATGCAACCTGTGGACGGCGTACAAGGGCGGTACTTGTCATGGAAAGCGGCCATCTTATTTTATCTGCCCTCACGACAGATACGCTATCTTCCAGATGCCATAGTAAACGCAATGATGAGGATGAGGAAAATGAAAGATAAGGGAACATTAGTTGTAATTTCCGGATTTTCCGGTGCAGGAAAGGGAACTGTTTCAAAGGCTCTCGTTGAAAAGTTTGGTTACAGCCTTTCTGTTTCAGCAACCACCCGTCAACCAAGAGAGGGCGAGCAGGATGGAAGAGAGTATTATTTTAAATCAGAAGATGACTTTTTGCGCCTGATTGATTATAATGGTTTTATTGAGTATGCACAGTACGTAGATCATTATTACGGAACTCCACGTAAGTTTGTTGAAGATGAGCTTGCCGCAGGCCATGTCGTAATCCTTGAAATCGAAGTACAGGGCGCGATGAAGATTAAGGAACAGTATCCGGAAGCAATTCTTCTGTTTATTACGGCACCATCTATCGAAGTACTTAAGAATCGTCTGATTGGACGTGGGACAGAGACAGTAGAAGTTGTAGAGAAGAGAATGCGAAGAGCTTCTGAAGAAGCAGAGAGCATTGACCAGTATGAGTTCATTGTCAGCAATGAAGAAGGAAAGCTTGAAGACTGTATGAATACAATTCACTCTATTATTGAGAGTGAGTCCTGCCGCATTACAAAGAGACAGGAGTTTGTGGAAAGCCTTCGAGAAGGACTGAAGGAATATAAAGAGAATACTGAAAAAGACAAATAGAGCCTTAAAAAGGACTAATAGAAAGGAGACTTACTTATGTTACATCCATCTTATACAGAATTAATGGAGAAAATCAACAAAGAAGGCGAAGTAGGAGAAGAGCCGGTTATTAACAGCCGTTATTCCATTGTTATTGCGACTTCTAAGAGAGCAAGAGAGATTATCGCAGGAGATGAGCCTTTAGTTGATGGAATGGAAGGAGAGAAACCTTTATCCATCGCTGTTAAGGAGTTATATGATTCTAAAATCAAAATTCTTCCGGGTGATGAGGACTCCGTTGAAGATGAAGAATATCTTTTCAATGACGAGTTTGAAGAATTAGGAGAAGTTGACCCTGCATTTACAAATGTGGAGTAAGAGGGAGGCAGACACCAGTATCCGGGGTCTGCCTTTTTATATAAAAAAAGAGACTTTTATGAAGGCAGATACCAGACAGAGAGCAATATATATTTTATCAGTAGTGCTGGTAATCACCATGTTATGTGTGATTTTTCGTTTTTCAGCCGCCAATGCCACACATTCTTCTCACTTAAGTGAGGGAGTGTGCATCAGGCTGGTTCGCGAGTTAAGTGCGATTTTTCCTCAGAAGTTTCCAGAAGAAAAGCTGGTGAAAGTTGCCGAGGCAATTGAGTATCCGGTAAGAAAATGTGCACATTTTACGGAATATGCAGTGTTAGGTATTACAGTGAATTTATATTTGTGGACGTGTTATCAGATGGAGATATTTCGGGGTAAAAAGAAAAAAGTAACAGAGATACAGTGGACAGAGGAAAAATTACAAAAAATTACTGAACAGGAAGCAATAATACAGGAAAATTTACTACCGAAAATAGAAAATATTGAACAGAAAAAACTATCTATGTGGAATTTTCTTATAAGGGCAGAAGTTTTTTGTGCACTATATGCCTGCAGCGATGAGTTTCACCAATACTTTGTTCCGGGAAGAAGCTGTAAGTTCTTTGATGTCTGTGTGGATAGTACAGGGGCATTTTTTGGAGCATTGTTTTTCTGGGGGATTTTTCACCTGTGGGAACGAAAAAGACAAGAAATTTCTAAAAAGAGTAAAAGTTGACGCTTTTTTATAAAGCAGCTACAATAAAAACAGGATAACCGTTCAGAACAATAAGTTAAATATAGATGGAATATTTGCTTTTTCATTTGTAATTTACTTTAAGAATCCGCGTGAAACTGATGTTTGCGTGGAGCTGGAAGGTTATAAAAAGTATGAAACAGAGAATGAAAAATAATATAAAAAGATAGTATGATAACATAGCATCATAGAGTACAATTTTGTGTTTGAAGGGAGGACTTAAAATGAAGTGTAGTCAGTTATTAGAACATTTAGAATATACATGTTTACAGGGAAGTATCGATGTAAAGGTTACTGCGGTAGTGAACGATTCAAGAAAGATAGAAGAAGGTTGTCTTTTCTTATGCATTAAGGGAGCATCTTTTGACGGGCATAAGTTCGCAGCGGAGGCAGCTGAAAAGGGAGCTACTGTTTTGGTCGTAGAGGATGAAGTAGAAGTACCAGACAGCGTAACAGTCATTAAGGTAGATAGCACCCGCTATGCGATGGCATTAATTTCCGCTGCATGGTTTGGTTATCCGGCAGAAGAACTTACTACAATTGCCGTTACCGGAACAAAGGGAAAGACAACAACAACGTATATGGTGAAGTCTCTCTTAGAAGAAGCGGGACATAAAGTAGGTGTGATCGGGACAATCGAAGTTGTTATTGGCCAGGAGCATATCCCAGTGAATAACACAACACCAGAATCTTATGACATCCACAGTTATTTTAGAAGAATGGCAGAAGAGGACTGCGACGTTGTTGTTATGGAAGCATCCTCTCAGGGATTTAAGTTAGACAGAACTGCCGGAATTATGTTTGATTACGGCTTATTTACCAATCTTTCTCCAGACCATATCGGACCAAATGAGCATAAAGACTTTGCAGAATATCTTTCCTGTAAAGCAAAGTTATTTAACCAGTGCAAATATGGTTATGCGAATATTGATGACGAGCATTTTGCAGAGATTACAAAGAATGCGATTTGCCCGATTGAGACTTTCGGTTTAAATGAGAATGCAGACTTAGTAGCGTATGATGTAGAACTGACAAGAGACAGAGACTTCCTTGGAGTAGACTTTGGCTTAAAGGGAACTTACGAAGGAAAGATTTCCTGTGGTGTGCCGGGAACCTTTAACGTACATAATGCATTAGGTGCTATCTGTATTGCTGGTCATATGGGTGTTACCGTAGAACAGATGAACAAGGCACTCCGTCACTTTAGCGTAAAGGGAAGAGTACAAATTGTTCCAACAGGATATGATTATACATTAATTATTGACTACGCACATAATGCCGTAGCTTTAGAGAGTATTTTAAATACATTACGAGCTTATGATCCGCCAAGACTGATAAGTTTATTTGGCTGTGGTGGTAACCGTTCT
The DNA here is from genome assembly GCF_934307085.1 of uncultured Anaerobutyricum sp. Taxonomy (GTDB): domain Bacteria; phylum Bacillota; class Clostridia; order Lachnospirales; family Lachnospiraceae; genus Anaerobutyricum. The sequence goes on along the minus strand of NZ_CAKRCF010000004.1, from coordinate 44,761 downwards.
AAACTTCGTCGTTATGAAATGGGTGAGGTATCGGGAAAGCTTGCGGACTTTACAATTATCACTTCTGATAATCCGAGATTTGAGAAACCGCAGGAGATTATTGATGACATTTTAATCGGAATGAAGAAGACAGATGGAGAGTATATTTCTATTATTGACCGCCGTGAGGCAATCTCCTATGCGATGCATCACGCACAGCCGGGAGACATTGTTGTTCTTGCTGGAAAGGGGCATGAGACTTATCAGGAGATTGAAGGCAAGAAGTATCATATGAGCGAAGAAGAAATCGTTCAGGATGTTCTTGATGGTAAATATTAAAGCAAAGGAAACATTATGGGAGACAGATATGCGGATATAATAATAGATATTTCCCATGAGGCACTCGATAAGGTATTCCAGTACAGGGTGCCTCTTTCCTTATGGAAAGATGTACGTCCGGGCAGTCGTGTCTTTGTACCGTTTGGAAACGGGAACAGAGAGAGAGAAGGGTATGTTGTTGCAGTCGGTACAGAGGCAAACTATGACAAGAGTAAGATAAAAGAAATCCTTCGTGTAAATACAGAAGGAATTTCTGTGGAGTCTGAGCTAATTCAGGTTGCTTCTTTTTTAAAGGAACAATATGGTTCCACGATGATACAGGCTCTTCGCACCGTCCTGCCAGTTAAAACAAAGATGAAGCCAAAGGAAGAAGTATTTATTACACTTTCTGCGGATATGGAAACAGCACAGAAACTTCTTGAGGAATGGGAGAAGAAGCATTATGTGGCAAGGACAAGATTCTTTTCTCTGTTAATCGAAAAGGGGAGAATCACAAAGGAAGAAGCAGTAAAAGGCTGCAATTTTCCACTAAAAGAAATACGAAGACTCGCGGAGCAGAGCATTGTAAAGTTAGAGTCAAGAATTAAGTACAGGAATCCGTTTCCAGAGCTTACAAAGAGAAGTTCAGGTTGGTCGCTCAATGAAGAACAGCAGGCGGTCGTAGACAACTTTAGGGAAGACTATAACAATGGAAAGCGAGGAACCTGTCTTCTTTACGGTGTGACTGGAAGTGGAAAGACAGAAGTGTATCTTGCATTAATTGAACAGGTACTTGCAAAAAATAAGCAGGTTATCGTGCTGATTCCGGAAATTTCTCTTACTTATCAGACGGTACGTCGTTTTTATGAGCGCTTTGGCGAGAGAATTGCTGTCATTAATTCGAGAATGTCAAAAGGAGAAAAGTCTGATGCCTGTGAGAGAATTCGTGCAGGAGAAGCCGATGTAATTATCGGGGCACGCTCCGCACTGTTTGCTCCGACAGAGCGGCTTGGACTGATTATCATTGATGAGGAGCATGATGGAGCGTATAAGAGTGATACTTCCCCGAAATATCATGCAAGAGAAACTGCCGTTTATCGTGCCAGCCTTTGTGGGGCAAGTGTTGTTTTAGGTTCCGCAACCCCGTCAGTGGAAGCGTATGCAAGAGCTTTAAATGGAGAATATAAATTGTGGACACTGAAAAAACGGGCAGGAAATGCTACACTTCCGACGACACGGATTATTGATCTGAGGGAAGAGTTTAAAAAGGGAAACCGCTCGATTTTCAGTGAAGAACTTCACAAAAAAATAGAGGAACGTCTGGTAAAAAAAGAACAGATTATGTTATTTTTAAACCGGCGCGGCTTTGCAGGATTTGTTTCCTGCCGTGCCTGTGGCCAGGTTATCAAGTGTCCGCATTGTGACGTGACGCTCACTTATCATCGAAATGGAAAGCTGCGTTGCCATTACTGTGGCTATGAAGAGACATTTATTAAGCAGTGTCCAATTTGTAAAAGTCCCCATGTGGCAGCTTTTGGTCTTGGAACAGAGAAGGTGGAGGCAGCAATTCATACTGAGTTTCCGGCAGCCAGGGTACTTCGTATGGATATGGACACAACAAGAAGAAAGCATGCGCATGAGGAAATGCTTGCCGCATTTTCTAAGGGAGAGGCAGATATTCTTTTAGGGACACAGATGATCGTAAAGGGCCATGATTATGCAAATGTAACGCTGGTAGGAATTCTTGCGGCAGATTTATCTCTTCATGAACAGGATTTTCGAAGTGGAGAAAAAACATTCCAGCTTCTTTGTCAGGCAGCAGGAAGGGCAGGACGCGGAGAAAAGGCTGGCGATGTTATTATTCAGACTTACTCACCGGAACATTATGCGATTAAGACGGCGGCAGAGCATTCATATGAGAACTTTTTTAAGGAAGAATATACTTACCGTCAGTTGATGGGATATCCGCCATGTGCCCATATGCTTGTGATTCTGATACAGTCAGGGAATGAATCACAGTCTGTTATTGCGAGACTTCGCATTGAAAAAATGATTGAGCAAAGCCAGGTGGGACAGGAAGTACCAGTACAGATTTTAGCCCCGGGACAGGCAAGTCTTTCCAAGTTAAAAGATGTATACAGGCAGGTGCTTTACTTAAAACATAAAGATAAAGAGACATTGCTGGATTTAAAAGGCAGATTAGAACCCGTATTGGAGAAGCACCCGATGTTTGCAGGGATAATGATTCAGTTTGATTTTGACCCATTGTCTCATTACTAAGTGACTTTACGGCAGACGTTTACAATGTTATAATTAAAAATACAGCTTTTTATAATGATATAGCATATGAGACAGCATATTAGAGTGTGTTTAGAAAATCATTCCTGTAATCTACACACTCCAGACTTTTATAATTGTGTTTTCACAATTGTATTCACACGATGATAATTCACACCATTATAAAAAGATAGAATAAAAAAGATAAAGGAATACCAGGAGGAAAAGAAATGGCAATTCGTAAAATTCGTTTTATTGGCGACCCATGTTTAAATAAAGTATGTAAACCAGTACAAAAAATTACACCATCCATTGAGACATTGATTGAGGATATGTTTGATACGATGTATGAGGCAAGAGGAGTAGGTCTTGCAGCACCACAGGTGGGAATTTTAAGAAGAATCTGTGTTATCGATGTTATGGACGGAGATCCTATCATCCTTATCAATCCAGAAATCATTGAAACAGCTGGTGAGCAGACAGATGAGGAAGGTTGTTTAAGTATTCCGGGCAAATGTGCCAGCGTGACAAGAGCTGATTATGTAAGAGTAAAATCTCTTGATATGGAATTAAAACCAGTAATTATCGAGGGAGAGGGACTTCGTGCAAGAGCATTACAGCATGAAATAGACCATCTTGACGGTGTGCTTTACGGTGAGAGAGCAAACGAGCCATACCATGATGTGGAGGAAGAAGAATGCGAGTAGTATTTATGGGAACACCGGATTTTGCGGTTCCTACGTTAGAATGTCTCATAGAGAATCATGAAGTTGTCGGTGTAGTAACACAGCCGGATAAAAGAAAGGGCCGAGGCAAGGCAATGGCATTTACTCCGGTAAAAGAGAAGGCTTTAGAACATGATATTCCTGTTTATCAGCCGATAAAAGTAAGAGAGGAAGAATTTATCGAGACACTTCGAGGACTCGATCCAGAGGTTATCGTTGTAGCTGCTTTTGGACAGATTCTTCCAGAAAGCATTTTAAATATGCCAAAGTATGGATGCATTAACGTACACGCTTCTTTACTTCCAAAGTACCGTGGTGCTGCCCCGATCCAGTGGTCCATCATTGATGGGGAAAAAGAAACGGGTGTAACAATCATGTACATGGAAAAAGGGCTTGATACCGGAGATATGATTGATAAAGTTGTTGTACCAATTGATGCAAAAGAAACAGGAGAGTCACTTCATGATAAGTTAGCAGCGGCAGGCGGCCCGTTATTATTAGAAGTGCTTGAAAAGTTAGAAGCAGGAACCGCAGTACGCACTCGGCAAAATGATGAGGAGAGCTGCTATGCAAAGATGCTTACAAAAGATTTAGGTAAGATTGACTGGAATAAAGATGCCGCTTCAATTGAGCGTCTGATCCGCGGGCTTAACTCCTGGCCAAGTGCCTATACCGCTTTCCACGATAAAACTTTGAAAATCTGGGATGCTGATGTGGAGAAGGAAAATGGAAGTGCACAGCCGGGAACTGTTGCAAAAGTGACTTCCGATGCTATTTATGTACAGACAGGAGAAGGACTTCTTAAAATCAATGAAGTACAGATTCAGGGTAAAAAGAGAATGCCTGTTAAAGCATTTCTTCTTGGACATAAGGTAGAGGAAGGGACTCTTCTTGGAGAAAATGCTTAATATAATATTAAAAATTATTTTGTAATATTGAGTTATAATATATCTATTAAGTTGAATTTATTGCATGAGTTGTAGCAGAATAAAACAGAAGCAAAGAAAGGAAATGCAGATGGAGAAGCGGACAGATATGAGGGCGGAAGCTCTTGATACGCTGATTGATATTGAAAGAAATAAAAAGCTTTCCCACGTCGCAATCGGGGAGACCCTGATGCGGAATCAGTTTGAGAAAAAGTCAGACAGAGCTTTTTATACCAGACTTTGTGAGGGAGTGACCGAGAGAAAGATTTATCTCGATTATATTTTAGACCACTATTCAAAAACACCGATGAAGAAATGTAAGCCGCTCATCCGTTCTCTTCTGCGAATGGGAGCCTATCAGATTCTTTTTATGGATGTAAGAGATGCAGCGGCCTGTTCGGAGGCGGTATCACTTGCAAAGAAAAGAGGGTTTGGCAGATTGAGCGGCTTTGTAAATGGAGTGCTCCGCACGCTTGTAAGAGAAAAGGAAAGTCTACCGGTTCCAGATAAAAAAGACTACGTAAAATATGTGAGTATTACGTATTCTGTACCAGAATGGCTGAGTAAACTTATTATAGAGCAATATGGTAAGGAAAGTGCAGAGAAGATTTTTGCTTCATTCTTAGAGGCAAGACCGCTTACCATCCGCACTAATCTGCGTAAGACAACACCGGAAGAACTGAAAAAAGAATTAGAAGAAGCAGGTGTAAAAGTAGAAAAAGGGAACTATCTCCCATATGCATTTACTATTTCTAATCTCAATTATCTTGGAAGGCTTGCCGCTTTCCGCCAGGGAAAGTTTGCAGTACAGGATGAAAGTTCCCAGCTTGCGGTAGCAATCGCAGATATAGATGAGGAAGATTTTATCCTTGATGTTTGTGCGGCACCAGGTGGAAAGACATTCCATGCGGCGGACAGACTAAAGGGGACAGGAAAGGTTCTTTCAAGAGATTTGACAGAATATAAGACAGAACTCATTGAGGAGAATAAAGAACGGATGCACTATGATAATGTAGAAGTGCAGCAATGGAACGCGTTAGAGGAAGATGAGAATCTGTTAGAAAGTGTAGATGTGCTGCTTGCTGACCTGCCTTGCAGCGGGCTTGGCATTATGGGCAGAAAGAATGATATTAAGTACCAGATGACAGAGAAACAGCTTGGTGAGCTTGCCGCTTTGCAAAGACAGATACTTTCCGTTGTATGGAAGTATGTAAAACCGGGCGGACAGATGATTTTTTCCACATGTACACTTAATCAGGGCGAGAATGTGGAAAATGTAAAATGGATTGAAGAAAACACACCACTGCGTCTGGTATCTATCGAAGAACATCTGCCACAGAATCTTAAAAACCGTACAGGAAGTCAGGGATATTTACAGCTCATACCGGGAGAAGATACCTGCGACGGCTTCTTTATTTCTAAATTTAAAAGACCGGAGGCGAAGTAGTATGGATTCTAGTATGGATTTAAAGTCCATGACATTAGAGGAACTGACAGATTGTATCGTGGAACTTGGCGAGAAGAAGTTTCGGGCAAAGCAGATTTATGGCTGGCTTCATCAAAAGCTTGTAAGAAGCCCGGAAGAGATGAAGAATGTTCCGGCCAAATGCATTGAAAAGCTTTTAAAAGAACATCCATTTTATGGAGTGGAAGAAGTAGAGCATTATGAGTCTAAGATAGACGGTACACAGAAGTTTTTATTTTCTCTTCATGATGGTAATATGGTAGAGAGTGTACTTATGAAGTACAAACATGGAAACTCAGTCTGCATTTCTTCGCAGGCGGGCTGTCGAATGGGCTGTCGCTTTTGTGCATCAACACTGTTAGGGCTTTCAAGAAATCTTTATCCTTCGGAAATGATTGATCAGATTTATGCGATTCAGAAAGCAACAGGTGGAAGAGTATCCCATCTGGTTGTTATGGGAACCGGCGAACCTTTTGATAATTTTGAATCTTTGTGCCGGATGATTGAACTTCTTTGTTCACCGGATGGTTTAAATATCAGCCACAGAAATATTACAGTATCAACCTGCGGTATTGTGCCAAAGATTTACGAGTTTGCGGACAGAAATCCTCAAATAACATTAGCGATTTCATTACATTCGCCGAATGATGCGATGCGAAAGGAGCTTATGCCAATTGCTAACAAGTATTCGATGGATGAATTGATGGAAGCTGCAAGATACTATACAAGGACAACTGGAAGGCGAATCACCTTTGAGTATAGTCTTGTAAAAGGAGTTAACGACAAAAAAGAGCATGCACAGGAGCTTATTTCTCGTGTGAAAGGCATGAACTGCCATATTAATCTGATTCCGGTCAATCCGATTAAGGAGAGAGATTTTGAGCAGTCTACGCAGAATAATGTAGCATCATTTAAACATATATTGGAAAGACAGCATATTCAGGTAACTGTACGCCGTGAGATGGGAAGGGACATTCAGGCAGCATGTGGACAGTTAAGAAAGAGCTATAAAGAAAGGAGTGGGGACGAATGAAATCTTTCGGCATGACGGACATCGGAAGAAAGCGAAAAGTAAATCAGGACTATTTATTTTTTTCTGATGAGCCGGTAGGATGCTTTCCGAACCTCTACATTGTAGCAGACGGAATGGGTGGACATAAAGCAGGAGATAAAGCATCATCCTATGCAGTAAAGCGTTTTGTGGAGCTGGCAAAAAAGGAAACAAAGGAACTTCCATTTCTTGTTATGGAACGACTTTTAAATGAAGTGAACGAAGAAGTTTATTCCTTGTCCTGCAAGGAAGAACAGTATGCAGGAATGGGAACAACTTTTGTTGCGGCAACCGTAGTTGATAGAACAGCTTATATCATGAATGTGGGAGATAGTCGACTGTATTATTTTGATGAAAACATTCATCAGGTGACGATGGATCATTCTCTTGTAGAGGAACTGGTTAGAGCAGGAGAAATTGATCGTGCAGAAAGCCGAAATCACCCACAAAAGAATATTATTACAAAAGCAGTCGGAGTAGCAGATGATGTGCAGCCGGACTTCTTTATTGTGGATATGAAGGAGGAGAGCAGTTTGCTGTTGTGTTCCGATGGACTGACAAACATGGTAGATGATGAAAAACTCGAAGAAATTTTATCCGGGGATGGTACAGAAGAAGAAATGGCAGAAAAGTGTATAGAAGAAGCACTGTTTTACGGTGGTCTTGATAATATTGCTGTTGTCATTGCCCGGAATAGAAGTGGGAGGTGAGGACGTTGCTGCAAAAAGGGACTATATTAGCTGGAAGATATGAAATACTTGAACATATCGGCTCCGGGGGAATGGCAGATGTCTACAAAGCCAGATGCCATAAATTAAACCGTTATGTAGCAATAAAAGTTCTGCGTCGGGAATACTGTGATAATGAAAGCTTTGTGCGTAAATTTACAGTAGAAGCTCAATCAACTGCAGGACTGACACATCCAAATATTGTAAATATCTATGATGCTGGAAATGAAGAGGGGATTCACTATATTGTAATGGAACTTGCAGAGGGGATGACTTTGAAGCGTTATATTCGTCGTTACGGACGCTTGAGTGCAAGGGAGACAGTTGACTTCGCAATCCAGATTGCCAGTGGGTTACAGGCAGCCCATGAGCATCATATTATTCATAGAGATATTAAGCCGCAAAATATTCTTGTATCTGATAGTGGAACGATTAAAGTTACAGATTTTGGAATTGCCAGGGCGGCAACGGGAGATGATACCATTTCCTCAAGTGCGATGGGGTCTGTCAGATATCTTTCTCCGGAGCAGGCAAGAGGCGGCTATGCAGATGAGAGAAGTGATATTTATTCTCTTGGAATTACTATTTATGAGATGGCAACTGGAAAGGTACCATTTGATGGAGAAAATACCGTTGCAATTGCACTGATGCATTTAAGAGATGAGATTACTCCTCCGCGATGTTATTTTCCAGATATTCCGGCAAGTCTTGAGAAGATTATACTAAAGTGTACAATGAAGCAGCCAGAGCAGCGCTATCAAAGTGCTGCAGAGCTTATTATTGATTTACAGAAGGTATTTCTCTCGCCAGATGGCAATTATGTCTATGTGAATCCATTAGTTGACGATTCACCAACAATTCAGAGAAATACAGAGGATTTACAGAGAATTCGCAAGTCACTGACAGGAACAGATTATGGACGTAAGAGAGATAATAACAGAAACAGAGTACGGGAGAATGATGAAGAGAACGAGGATTATAAAGATGATGAATCTATAAAGCCAAAGCTTGAAAAAATGATTCTCTTTATTACGATTATTTTTGGAATTCTTGTTGCCTGTATTGTATTTTATTTTGTAGGAAATTCGCTGCATCTTTTTAAGTCTTTTAATAAAACACCGCAGCAGGTTACAGAAAATACTACAGAAGCAACCCAAAAGGTAACAAAAGAAACTACTGAGAAAAAGAAAGAATATATTAAGATGCCAAAACTTATCGGACTGACCAAAAATGCGGCAGAAGATGAAATGAAAGCACTTGGTTTGACAGCTAATTTCGTTTATGAGGATGGAAGCAGCAGTAAAGACAGTAATCTTATTGTAAAGAAGCAGCAGTATAAAAAAGGAGAATCTGTTGTGATTGGTTCTACAGTAAAGATTACACTTGGTAAAAAGGAATCTGCTACTACTGCAGAAAAGGTAGAAGTACCGGCTCTGGTCAATTATACCGAATCAAAGGCCGAAAAAGAGTTGGAAAAACTTGGACTTAAGGTGAAGAAGGCATATGCTACCAGCGATACCGTAAAGACTGGTTATGTCATTAAACAGAGCCCAAAGGGCGGTACGGTTGTAAACAAAGGATTTGCAGTAACGATTACAGTAAGCAAAGGAGTAGGGAAAACGACAGTACCATCCTTGATTGGTGTTTCACAAAGTGTTGCAGAACAGGAACTGAACCAGGTAGGTTTAAAGCTTGGTACGGTAAGCTATGACTATAGTGGAGAAGTCGGCGTAGGAGATGTCATTTCTCAGGGAATTAAGTCAGGAACTTTTGTAGATAAAGGAACGAAAGTTTCTGTAGTTTTAAGTCTTGGCGAGCAGGAAAGCTACCGCTATGAGGGAAGTATTACTATTGATGAACAGCCTTTTGAAGATGGAGATACAGGAAGTGTAAAGCTTGTATTAAAGCAGGATTCCTGGGAAAGTACGATTTATTCAAAAAGTAGTCTGAGTAATGAAGACTTTCCGTTAAGTGTAACATTTGAAGGAGATAGAGACGGTTCAGGAACTGTAATTATGTATGTGAATGGAAAACAGTACAATACGTATAGTGTTAATTTAAATGCTATTTCAGATTAGAGCGTATTTGCACATCTTGCAGAAAGCATTTTTCAAACACACTCTAGAGTATATCTGATGGGAAGGGGATGTGGCAGTAATAGTTAACTAACTGTTACTGCAGACCTCCCTTTTTATGTATATGTACTCTCGAAATTTCTATGTAAAATTAGGTACAAGAGATTTCGAGAATACATATATGACTGGTAGAAATGTAATGTGTAGTTATGTTATCACACGGATTAGATTTTATGGAGAAAAAAATGACAGGAAAGATTATGAAAGGAATCGGAGGATTCTATTATGTATATGTAGAAGGAAGTGGACTCTATGAATGTCGTGCAAGAGGAATCTTTCGAAATAAAAAGATGAAACCAAATGTTGGAGATATCGTAGATATTGACATTTTATCTGAGGAAGAAAAAACAGGAAACCTTGTAAAGATTCATAAAAGAAAGAATCAGCTTATCCGCCCAATGGCATCAAATGTAGATCAGGCACTTGTTATTTTTGCAGTTCATGAACCAGAACCCAATTTTCATTTGTTAAACCGATTTCTGATTACGATGGAGCAGCAGGAAATACCGGTAATCATTTGCTTTAATAAGACAGATCTTGCGACAGAGGAACAGAAGGAACAACTGCGAAAGGACTATGAAAATAGTGGATGTAAAGTCATTTTTCAGGCAGCGGTAAAGGGAGACGGCATTGCACAGGTAGAAGAGCTCCTTCGTGGAAAGACAACGATAATGGCGGGACCGTCGGGTGTCGGTAAATCATCTACTTTAAATTGTATTAGCACAGATAAACAGATGGAAACCGGAGCAGTCAGTGAAAAAATAAAGCGTGGAAAACATACGACAAGACATTCGGAATTAATCTATATTGGTGAAGATACTTATCTGATGGATACGCCAGGATTTAGTTCTCTTTTCCTTGAAAATATTGAAAAAGAAGATTTAAAATATTATTTCCCAGAATTTGAATCTTACGAAAATACCTGTCGTTTTAACGGGTGCTGTCATATTCATGAACCAGGATGCGAAGTAAAAAAAGCATTAGAAGAAGGCAAAATCAGTAAACTACGCTATGACGATTACTGTATGTTCTATGAAGAATTGGCACAGCAAAAGAAGTGGTAGAAATAGATAACATACTATTAAGAAATATAAAAGACCTAAAACTTTAAATTTTCAATAAAAGATACTTGATTATATAGGAGAAAACGAGGCATATTATGCAAAAAATAAAGACATTATTAATTGTCAGTGGTGGAAGTATCGATATAGATTTCAGTAAAGAATATATAAAAGATAAAAAGTATGACCGAATTATTGCAGCAGATTCTGGGCTGGCGCATTGCAAAGAAATTGGCATAGAGCCAACTGATATTCTCGGTGACTTTGACAGCCTGAAAAATAAAGAACTTCTGAACGAATACAGAGAAAAAGGAATTTCACTGCGGGAATTTCCAACAAGAAAAGATTACACAGATACTCATCTTGCCGTAAAATACGCAGTAGATTTACAACCACGGGAAGTTACGATTCTTGGAGCAACAGGAACAAGATATGATCATGCATTAGCCAATATCAGCTTACTTGCCTTTTTGAAAGATAATGGAATTGAAGCGAAAATTGTTGATGCACATAACGAAATAGAAATACTTCATGGACCAGAAGAACGAAAGTATCTTCGCTCCGATGTTAGAAATCCAAAGAATTCTAAAAAAGAATACTTCTCTATAATTGCTTTTTCTTCGGAAGTAACAGGAATAGATGAAGAGGGATTTTCTTATTCGTTGAATAATAGCACACTCTATAACAAAGAAAGTGTAGGGGTAAGTAACGAAATTGTGGAAAAAGAGGCAACACTTCGAATTAAAACAGGATATCTTTTAGTGATGATAACGAGAGACTGATTACCATTTGTAAAATATTTTATGTTTGTGGTTTCGGAGTTGCGAGAGTACAGTATTAAAAAAAGTGCTTCCTTCAAAGTATATATTGATTTTACAAGGATGTGTTTTTTGTAACATCAATACTTTAAAGGAGGCATTTTCTTTATAAGATTTGCAACGAGTAAAGTTGAAAATGTGGACTCTTTTATTCTACGAGTTCATTTGTTGTTTTAATGAATTAAAATTGTTCCTTTGAATCCTGCAGCTTTTACCTGGTTTTTCACTTTTTTATTTTTTACATATATTTTGCAACTTTTTGGAAGATTTTTAAAAGTACATTTTTTTAAGCTTGTTGCATTAATGTATATTTTCTTAAGGTAGCAGTTTTTTTTGCCGCCAAAATCTCCGCGTATTATCTGGATTCTTTTTGGAAGCATTACGGTCGTTAATTTCTTTGATTTGTTGAAGATGGCATAATCTAACTCTTTAATGGACTTACTAAAGCGGATAGATTGAAGATTCTTCATGTCTCCAAAAGCTTCGTCCCCAATTTCTTTCACAGAATCTGGAAGGTAGATGCTTTTGATATTGTCATTCTTATAAAATGCACCATCATCAATTACTTTTACAGTCTTTCTTACTTTATAGTTTGATTTTGTGCTTGCAACGCTGTAAAGAGTCTTACCATTTTTTGAATAGATATCATTATTAATTACTTTTAAATAAGGGTTTGCAGAAGAAATTGTAATTTTTAACTTTGGACATTTTCTTACAGTGGGCCAGTATTTTACTTTCTTTGGAATGTAAAGGTTTTGAAGCTGTGGGCAGTCATAAAATTCTGTTCCAGATACACCTGCCGGGTCTTCAAATACAATTTTTTTCAGCTTCATATAGTGACATGCAGGTTCAGAGACACGTACCCCTTTTGCAATAGTAATCTTTTCTAAGACTGCCTGATAGGAACCTGCTGCAGGCTTATAAGAACGACTTGTTTCTTCCTTCCAGTCCTGATTCCAGTCATCCCAACTAAAGAAAGTTACTTTATAGGTACTTCCTTGATACTTTATCTTATTAGGAATGCGTACTTCACTTTTCCCTTTTTTGACATTAAGACTAGCTTCACATTCGCCAGTAATTCTGTTGATTTCGTAGTTTACTCCGTTGATTTCTACCCATTTTGACTTTGCCTCTACCTTAGAAAAAGGGAGTGCTGCTGTAGCAAGTAATGCGGACAGTATCAGGGCAGAAAAAGTTTTTAATTTCTTTTTCATGGTGACTTTCCTCCTGTAGATATATTAAAACGCCATCATTATAGCACAATTTTGATTTAGTTCAATAGGTAAAAAATTCATTTTGAGAATAGCGATTTGTTTAAGGAATTAAATCAGAAAGCTCTGTTTTTTTCTGAAATTCTATGCTACAATATTAGATTGAAATTATGAACTTAAATACCACAGGAGGAATTTTTTATGAAATTAGGTATTGTTGGCCTTCCTAACGTCGGCAAGAGTACATTATTTAACTCTCTGACAAAGGCGGGAGCAGAGTCTGCCAATTATCCATTCTGTACTATAGACCCTAACATCGGTATCGTTGCCGTTCCAGATCAGCGTCTTAAGGTGCTGTCTGATATGTATGATTCTGCAAAGATCGTTCCGGCTACTATCGAATTTGTTGATATTGCCGGTCTTGTAAAAGGGGCATCTAAAGGAGAAGGTCTTGGTAACCAGTTCCTTGCAAATATTCGTGAAGTAGATGCCATTGTTCATGTTGTACGCTGCTTTGAGGACACGAATGTAATCCACGTTGATGGAAGTGTTGATCCACTTCGTGATATCGAGACAATTAACTTTGAACTTATCTTCTCCGATATTGAAGTACTAGATCGCCGTATTTCCAAATCTGTCCGCGCAGCACACAACGATAAAAAGATTGCTGCAGAAGTAGAATTCTTAAAGAAAGTAAAAGCACATCTTGAAGATGGACAGCTTGCAAAGACTTTTGTAACAGAAGATGAGGATGAGCAGGCATTGTTAAATGAATGTAATCTTCTTACAGCAAAGCCAGTTATTTTTGCTGCTAACGTTTCTGAAGATGATTTGGCAGATGACGGTGCAGAGAACGATTATGTGCAGAAAGTAAGAGAATACGCTAAGAACTGCGAGGCAGAAGTATTTGTCGTATGTGCACAAATTGAACAGGAAATTGCTGAACTTGATGACGATGAAAAAGCAATGTTCTTAGAAGACTTAGGATTAAAAGAATCTGGTCTTGAAAAGCTTATCAAGGCAAGCTATTCTTTGCTCGGTCTTATCTCTTATCTGACAGCTGGTCCAATTGAATCTAAAGCATGGACAATCACACGTGGAACAAAGGCACCACAGGCTGCTGGAAAGATTCATTCAGACTTTGAGCGTGGATTCATCAAGGCTGATGTTATCAGCTATGAGGACTTGATTGCAAATGGAAGCATGGCTGCAGCAAGAGAGAAAGGGCTTGTACGCTCTGAAGGAAAAGAATATGTGATGCAGGACGGAGATGTAGTTCTTTTCAAATTTAACGTATAAAATTATTAGTTGATTTATTTATGAACAAACAGACGAAATCCGGCATTTGTATATATAGTTGCTCTAATATCACAGCGGCTATATATACAGATGCCGGGTTTCTGTTTTTGGGGCATTTCTGTCCTTAGAGCATATTTAATTAGATTGAAATTTCCCTCTCAGGAGGATATAATAGAAAAATATAATAGAAACAGGAGGAACTTATGCGGTGCAGTATACAGACATTCGGTTTCCTCATTTAGGGATTGTACTTTCTCATGTGGGAAGATATATTTCTATTGGGGATTTTCAGATTATGTTTTACGGGATTATCATTGCCTGTGGTTTTCTCGCAGGATTATTTGTTGCCCAGCAGGAGGCCAAAAGAACGGGGCAGAATCCAGAAATTTATATGGATTATCTGCTATGGATGATGATTCCGGCAATTATTGGAGCAAGAATTTATTATGTGGTTTTTTCCTGGGATGCTTATAAAGATAATATCCCGGAAATTTTTAATTTAAGACATGGAGGGCTTGGGATTGTCGGAGGAGTGACAATGGCCATTATTGTCTTGCTTATTTTTGCCAGGGTGAGAAAGCAAAGTGCACTTTTGATGCTTGATACAATGACAATGGGACTTCTTCTTGGTCAGATTATGGGCAGATGGGGGAATTTCTTTAATAGAGAGGCATTTGGTGGTTATACGAATGGTCCACTTGCTATGCAGATTCCACTAAAATATTTTGAACAGTATGGAAGGGTATCGGAGTTAAAGACATCGGGAATTCTTGATCATCTAGTAACATTGAATGTGAATGGAGAACAGCTTTCCTACATTCAGGTACATCCGACATTTCTTTATGAAGGATTGTGGAATCTACTCATATTATTATGCATTTTCCTGTATCGCAAGCATAAAAAGTTTGATGGAGAGTTGTTGTGTATCTATCTGATGGGATATGGAGCAGGGCGATTCTTTATTGAGGGACTTCGTGTAGATCAGCTTATTATTGGTCATACAGGAATTGCAGTGACACAGGTGGTATGTAGTTGTATTTTTATAGGTGGACTTCTTGGAATGATTTTTGGGCATGGTAGGTATAAAAAGAGTAAGGCTTGCTAAAGTCGCCTGTTTATGCTATAATTCCTTAGGTTTTTACAAAAAAATATAGTAACTATTCAAAACGTACTGGTAGAATATATTCATTTATACAAATAGAATTTGCAACGAATGCAGATGGAAGCTGTATATTTTTATATAGTTATTGAGAGCTTACAGGGGTTTGAATAGTTCCAAATGGCTGGAGGATGTTATGAAGCGATTTTGGAAGGATTTAACGAGTCATTATCGCTACGCCATCTATGCTGCAAAGTCAGAGTTGAAGTCAGAGGTTGCTAACTCCTATCTGAACTGGATTTGGTGGGTATTAGAACCATTTTGTTTCATGCTGATTTATGCATTTATCTTTGGTGTTGTGTTTAATGCAAGTGAACAGTATTTCCCGGTATTTATTTTCATCGGTATTACCGCATGGGATTTTTTCAATCGATGTCTGACACAGAGTGTAAAGCTTTTAAAGAGTAATAAGTCTATAGTAACCAAAGTGTATATACCAAAGTTTATTTTGCTGATATCGAAGATGTTTTTCAATGGATATAAGATGCTTTTCTCTTTTGGTATTATTGTAGTCATGGTCATTTATTTTAGAATACCGATTACCTTGAATGTCTTATATATCATTCCTGCATTTATTGTACTTTTTGTTGTTACTTTCGCCTGTATGACGCATCTGATGCATTATGGTGTATTTATTCAGGATTTAGCGAACGTAACCAATATTGTTCTTCGTATGGTATTTTATATGACGGGTATTTTCTACAATATTGAGAAGAGACTTCCAGCAAAATACACAGGAATCCTTATGAAGGGGAATCCTATGGCTCTGATTTTGAGTAGCTTAAGAAAGTGTATTTTATATGGACAGGCACCAGATGTTAAGTGGCTTATCGTGTGGTTTATTATTGGAATTATCGTTGCCGCATTAGGAATTCGTAAGATTTATAAGAATGAAAACAGCTATGTAAAGGTGATTTAATGGAAGAGAACAGAAACAGTGCAATCAGTGTAAGGAATGTCTGCATTGATTATAAAAGTTTAAAAACAGGCTCGATTAAACAGAACTTTTTCAAGTTAAAAAAAGTAGAACAGGAAGTATTTCATGCGGTAAGGAATGTTTCTTTTGAAGTTCCGGAAGGACAGATTCTTGGAATTACAGGAAAGAATGGTAGTGGAAAGTCTACGATGCTGCGTGCAATTGCAGGAATTTTCTCCGCTGACAGTGGGGAGATTGATCTACATGGGCACTCTATTTCATTACTGTCTATTGGTGTAGGATTTAAAAATGAGCTTTCTGGAAGAGAGAATATTATTTTGTCAGGTATGCTTCTTGGTTTCTCAAGGGAAGTTATTATGGAAAAGATGCCGGAGATTATTGAATTTGCCGGCATTGGAAATTTTATTGATATGCCAGTAAAGACATACTCAAGTGGTATGTACTCTAAGCTTGCTTTTTCAATTACTGCGATTCTTGAGACAGAGATTATGTTAATTGATGAGGTTCTTAGTGTAGGAGATCAGAAGTTCAGGAAGAAGAGTTATAATAAGATGAAAGAACTGATTTCTAAGAGAGACCGTACAGTAGTTATTGTATCTCATAGTATGTCTACATTAGAAGATTTGTGTGACCAGATTATATGGATGCATGATGGAGAAATTGTAATGTATGATACACCGGAGATTGTATTGCCGGTATATAAAGATTTCATGAGATAATTTATAATAACTTGAGCAATAATTTGATAATAAGAAAAACTGTTATAAGAATAAATAACAGAAAAAGGGGAACGGTTGTTTTTTTGAGGACAATCGTTCTTTTTCTTTAGAAATTTGCAGGTAAAACATTAAAAATAACAGTATGTTTATATTGCAATACACTCTTTGTTGATATAAAATAAAACTTAAATGGAATGCGGAGGTAAAAATGGAATTTGTTCATAAATCGATTATGCTAGAGGAAGTAATAGAATCTCTGGCAATTAAACCGAATGGAATTTATGTAGATGGAACATTAGGTGGTGCAGGGCATTCTTTTGAAATTGCAAAAAGGCTTGGACCAACGGGACGACTTATTGGTATTGACCAGGATGGCGAGGCAATTGAAGCAGCAACAAAGCGTCTTGAGCCATATAAGGATAAGGTGACGATCGTAAGAAGTAATTATGCACAGATGCGAGAAGTTTTGAGAGATTTAGGTATCCCTAAAGTAGATGGAATTCTGCTGGATTTAGGTGTATCTTCTTATCAGCTTGATAATGCCCAGAGAGGATTTACATACAGAGAGGATGTTCCTCTTGATATGCGTATGGATCAGAGGCAGGAGAAGACGGCAAGAGATATTGTGAATGATTACAGTGAGATGGAGATTTATCATATTATCCGTAATTATGGTGAGGATAAATTTGCTAAAAATATAGCGAAGCATATTGTACAGGCAAGACAGGAGGCACCAATAGAGACGACGGGACAGCTTATTGAGATTATAAAGGCAGCGATACCAAAGAAAGTACGTGCTACTGGTGGACATCCTGCTAAGAAGACATTTCAGGCAATTCGTATAGAATTGAATCATGAATTAGATGTCCTGAAGAATAATCTGGAAGGAATGATCGACGTTTTGAATGACGAAGGAAGAATTGCGATTATTACATTCCATTCATTAGAAGATAGAATTGTGAAAAATATTTTCAGAACCTGTGAAAGACCATGTATCTGTCCACCAGAATTTCCGGTTTGTGTTTGTGGACGAGTGTCAAAAGGAAAGGTTATCACAAGGAAGCCTATTGTGCCGGGAAAGGCAGAACTTGAGGAGAACAGCCGCTCAAAGAGTGCGAAACTCCGTGTTTTTGAGAGAAGAATTACAGAGGAATAATAACAGTTTACAATGTTGGAGGTTATGGTATGGCGTTTCGTAATACATCAGAACGTTACGAGTATATTTATGGAAGTAACGTCAGAAAGTTAGAAGAGAGTAACGCAGACAACATAAAACAAAATACAGTGCGAAAGAAGCAGAGTGTTCCAAAATCAAAAAGTACAGAGCCTGTAAGACATTCGCATGCTGTGGATACGAAAGCTGCAGCAAGAATCCAGAAGAATAAAGCGCGTTTTCTGGCATTTGACTGGAAATATACTTTAATTGCACTGATTGCCGTTATTATGTGTGCATCGGCAGCCATGTTTTATTTGCATGGAACGGTTCGATTAAGTGTAATGGAGAAGCAGATTTCTGACCTGAAAACAGAGAAGACAACTTTGCTCAGCAAGCAGGGTGCATTACAGTCTGAGATTGATAAATCTATTAATTTAGATGAGATTAAAGCGTATGCAGAGAAGAAATTACATATGATTGTTCCAAAGGATTCAAATATTCTTCTTTATCAGGGAGAGACATACGATTATTTCAGACAGTATGAAAGTGTAGATTAAAGAAAGTAAAAAGCAGGTGGCAAAGTGGCGAAGAAAGTAAAAAAAGTAAATCGCCTTACTGCTGTAATGAGAGGTAAGCTGATAGTGGTATTTACAGTTATCATCTGCCTCTTTTTAATTTTGGCAGGAAGACTGATTTATTGGACAGTCAACAAAGGCAGTGAATTTGAAACAATAGTATTAGGGCAACAGAAGCACGACAGTACGGTTATTCCGTTCGAACGGGGCAAGATTTATGACAGAAATGGAAATATTCTTGCTACCAATGAGAAGATGTATACTTTAGTGTTGGAGCCGAAGAATATTTTAGTGCAGAAGGGAATATATAAAGATCCTACGATTAATGCTCTGCATGAATACTTGGGATTTAGTAAGAGCGACTTAAGAAAAGTAATAAAAAATAATTCGGATTCTTATTATGTAGTTTATAAAAAGAACATGACCTATGATGAGGTAGAGGAATTTCAGAAGTTTCTTGATATGGCGAGTGAATCGACAAAAGGAGTTTCTAAGGCAAAAAAGGCTAAGATAGAAAGTGCAAAGCAGGTAAAGGGAGTTTCTTTTGAAGAATCTTATAAACGAGTGTATCCATATAATTCTCTGGCATGTCGTATTCTTGGATTTACTTCCTCTGGTAATGTAGGTAACTGGGGAATTGAACAATCTTATAATAAAGAGCTTAATGGTGTTAATGGCAGAGCCTATTACTATTTTAATGAAGAATTAGATCAGGAACAAACTGTAAAGGCAGCGAAGAATGGAAATTCTGTAGTAAGCACGATTGATATGCAGATTCAGAAGATTATCGAACAAAAGTTAAAGAACTTTGATGACAAAATAGGCAGTAAGGTTACGAATATTTTAGTTATGAATCCGCAAAATGGAGAAATTCTTGGAATGGCCAGTTCTCATCCATATAATCTGAATGATCCTATGGATGAAAAGGAACTCTTATCTTTATATTCCCAGAGTGAGATTGATAGCATGAAGGCTTATACTAAGCAAAAAGAAGAGGAAGAAGCACAGGAAGATGACACACAAAGTGAGGATTCTTCAGAAGCTACTACAGAGAAAAAGACTGATGAAGAAAAGAAAACAATCTATGATGCTTTTTATGAGTTATGGAGAAACTCGATTATAAGTAATACAAATGAGCCTGGTTCTACATATAAGCCATTTACTGTGGCAACAGGACTTGAAAGTGGAGTACTGACGGGAAATGAGAATTATTTCTGTACAGGTTCTCTTATGGTTGGAAAGCGTAATATTGGATGTTCTCATGTACATGGGAATATTAATCTTAAAGATGCAGTTGCAAAGTCCTGTAACGTGGCAATGATGAATATTGCATTTAACGAGGGCGCAGAGACATTTTATAAATATCAGAATATTTTTGGATTTGGACGAAGTACGGGAATTGATCTGCCAGGAGAAGCAGAGACAAAAAGTCTTGTTTATAATGCCTCTAATTATTCGAATAGTGTAACACTTGCGACGAATGCATTTGGACAGAACTTTAACTGTACGATGATGCAGATGGCGGCAGGATTTTGTTCTTTGATTAATGGAGGGACCTATTACCGTCCTCATATTGTAAAGCAGATTCAGAGTGACAGTGGTGATGTTATAAAGAATTTAGATAAAGAAGTTTTAAGAAAGACTGTTTCTGAGGAGACTTCGGCAACAATTCGTTCCTATATGAAGGAAACGGTTGAGACAGGAACTGGAACAAAGGCACAGATTGAAGGGTATACTATTGGGGGAAAGACCGGTACAGCAGAGAAGATTCCGAGAAATAAAAAAGATTATTACATATCTTTTATCGGATTTACACCGGTAGATAATCCAGAACTTTTAATCTATGTAACGATTGATGAACCAAATGTCTCTTTCCAGGCTAACGCCGGCTTGGCAGTAGAATTAGAAAAGTCCTGTATGGAAGAAATTGTTGATGTATTAGGAATAAAGCCAGCACAAGGTACAAAATCAGAAGACAGTAGTACTACCACAAATACAGAGAATACCACAGATGAGGCAAATGCAGGAGATACTACAGATACAACGAATACTACAGGAGCAGCAAACACGTCAGATACAAAGAATAATAGTGACACACAGTAATTAAGCAATAAATTGTTGCGTATACTGATAATAAAATATTTCTGAGGGTGATGGTGATAAATATTCATCTGTTTCAGAAAAGGAAATATGAGTTTATTTTTCTTTCATTTATTCTTGCTTTTTTGCTTCTGACAGGAAGGCTGATTTATCTTATGGTTTTTTGCTCAAAGGATTTAAGTGAAAAGGCATTAAATATTGAACAACGGGAACGAACGATAAAGGCAGCCCGTGGGAAAATTTATGACAGAAACGGGGTAGTTTTGGCAGATAATCAGGCGGTGTGTTCAATTTCTGTTATTTACTATCAGATTAAGGAACCGGAAAAGATCATTACACTTTTAGCGAAAAAGCTTGCTCTTTCAGAGGAGGAAGTGCGAAAAAAAGTAGAGAAAGTATCATCAAGAGAAAAAATAAAAAGTAATGTCCCTAAAAATATTGCAGATGAGATACGAGAGGCGAATCTAGCAGGTGTAAAGGTAGATGAGGACTACAAAAGATATTATCCGTTTGGAACACTGGCTTCGAAAGTACTTGGATTTGCAGGTGCGGATAATCAGGGCATCTTAGGTTTAGAATCTAAGTATGACGAGGTTTTAAGAGGAACAGACGGGAAAATATTGACAATGACAGATTATCAGGGAGTAGAATTAGGCAATCAGGCAGAGAATAGGATTGAACCGATTAGCGGAGATGATTTGTATATTTCTCTTGATTATAATATGCAGTGTTATGCACAGCAGGCGGCACAAAAAGTACGGAAGGCAAAAAAAGCAAAGAGGGTTTCTGTTATTTTAATGAATCCGCAAAATGGAGAAATCTATTCCCTTGTGAGTTTTCCAGAATATGATCTGAATCAGCCATTTACTTTGATAAAGGACTATAAATCAGAAGGAAAAAATGAGAATGATAAACTTAATAATATGTGGAGAAATCCGGTAATAAGTGATTCTTACGAACCGGGATCTACATTTAAGATTATTACAGCAACAGCGGCATTAGAGGAAAAAAAGGTAACTGTGAAAGATACCTTTTTTTGTCCTGGATTTAAAATTGTAGAAGACAGGAAAATACGGTGTCACAAGACACAGGGACATGGTTCGGAAACATTTAAGGATGGGGTAATGAATTCCTGCAATCCAGTTTTCATGGAAATCGGGGCAAGAGTTGGTGCAAAGGATATGCTCAAATATTACCGAAAGCTTGGTTTGTATGAAAGGACAGGAGTGGATCTTCCAGGTGAGGCGAACTCTATTATGCACAAGCTTGATAAAATAGGAGCAGTGGAGCTTGCGACAATGTCTTTTGGACAGTCGATACAGATTACACCATTACAGTTGATGCGGGCAGTCAGTGCAGGAATTAATGGAGGAAGGCTTGTAACACCACATTTTGCTATCGAAAAAAAGGATACTACAACAAAAGAAATCACAGAATATGAATATGATACAAAGCCAGGGGCAGTTTCAAAGGAAACTTCAGATACATTAAAAGAGCTTTTGGAGGCAGTAGTAGCGGAGGGAACCGGCAAAAATGGGCAGGTAGAAGGCTTTAGAGTTGGAGGAAAGACAGCGACAAGTGAGAAGCTGCCAAGAAGAAGTGGTAAATATATTTCTTCTTTTCTTGGCTTTGCACCGGCAGATAATCCACAGATTCTTGGACTTATACTTATTGATGAACCGCAGGGAACCTATTATGGAGGCGTTATTGCCGCACCCGTGATGGCAGAAATTTTTCAAAATGTTCTGCCATATCTTGATAATCTGTGAAAAGAGGATTATACTGTGTAAGAATGTCTTAAATTACAAAGAGATAAAATGGAGGTTAAATTATGGATCATTCAATTGCAATACCAGCATTAGTTGCATTTTTTATTACATTAATTTTAGGACCTGGACTGATTAGCTTCTTACATAAGCTGAAGTTTGGCCAGTTTATCAGAGAAGAAGGACCGGAATCTCATTTAAAGAAGTCTGGAACACCTACAATGGGTGGAATCTTGTTTTTAGTTGGAATTTTAGTGGGCAGTGCTTTTTATATTCCTGATTATAAAAAAGTGATTCCAATTCTTTTTGTTACACTTGGATTTGGATTGATTGGATTTCTTGATGACTATATTAAAGTTGTTATGAAGAGAAATCTTGGACTGACACCAGCACAGAAGATGCTTGGTCAGATTGTTATTACTGCAGTTTTTGCATTTTATATGGTGAACCATTCTGGACTTGGAACAGATGTGATTATTCCATTTTCCGGAGGAAAAGAGTGGCATCTTGGAATTCTTTATATTCCAATTTTATTTGTAGTTGTACTTGGAACGGTAAACGGAGCGAATTTTACAGATGGACTTGATGGTCTTGCTGCCAGTGTAACCACACTGATCGCGGTATTTTTAACAGTGATCGCTGTTGGAACAAATGCGGGAATTCATCCGGTAATCTGTGCAGTAATCGGAGCATTATTAGGATTTTTATGTTTTAATACACATCCTGCCAAGGTATTTATGGGAGATACTGGTTCTCTCGCATTGGGCGGTTTTGTAGTATCAACAGCATATATGTTAAAAATTCCGCTGTTTATTCCGATTGTAGCATTTATTTATTTTATTGAAGTACTTTCTGTAATCATTCAGGTAACATACTACAAAAAGACAAAGAAGCGTATTTTCAAGATGGCACCAATTCACCATCATTTTGAATTATCAGGATGGCCAGAGACAAAGGTTGTTTCTATCTTCTCTATTGTAACAGCTGTTTTATGTCTGATTGGTATGCTTGCTTATTAATTTTTTTGAATTGTGGTCGATTGATGCAGACATTGTAGCACTAAAGAAAAAGATTGATTTTGTAAATTCGTATAGTAAATAAGATAAGTCATTGGAATACAGTGAATATTTATAAATAAAAGATACAGAGAAACTGGAGGTCAATATGGATTTAAAAGATAAAAAGATACTGATTGCAGGAGCGGGCATCAGTGGAGTTGGCGCAGCAGCTCTTTTAGGAAAGGCAGGAATTCCTGCGGCATTGTATGATGGGAATGAAGTCTTAGATAAAGAAGCAGTGATTGCAAAACTGCCAGAAGGAATGAGTATTTCTTTTGAATTAGGAGAGTTTAAAACAGAGTTGGCAGATAAGTATGATATGCTTATATTAAGTCCTGGGATTTCTATTCATAAGCCGGTAGCGAAGGCATTTTATGATAGAGAGAAGCCTGTATGGGGAGAAATCGAACTGGCAGCCCACTTTGCAAAAGGAAAGATTGCGGCAATTACAGGAACTAACGGAAAGACAACAACGACAGCATTAGTAGGAAGTATCCTGCGCGAGTATTATAAATCGGTATTTGTAGTAGGTAATATCGGAATTCCATTTACATCTGTGGCATTAGATACAACAGATGACTGTGCAATCGCAGCAGAAATCAGTAGTTTCCAGTTGGAGACAACCATTGATTTTCAGCCAGAAGTCAGCGCAGTTTTAAATGTAACACCAGATCATTTAGATCGTCATGGAACAATGGAAGTGTATGCAGATACAAAGTTCTCCATTTCTAAAAAGCAGAACAAGAAGCAGGTTATCGTATTGAATTACGATGATGAGATTACGAGAGCAATGGCACAAAAGGCAACCGCACGTCCGGTAATGTTTAGTCGTTTAGAAGAACTTCCAGAGGGAATAGTATTAAGAGGGGATACTTTCATCATCAAAGAGGATGGAAAGGAACTTCCGGTATGTACTACTTCCGAGATTAAATTACTTGGCGCTCACAATCATGAAAATATTCTGGCGGCTATTGGCATAACATATTATATGGGGGTTCCTGTGGAACAGATTCGTGATGCTGTTATGAAGTTTACTGCAGTAGAACATCGAATTGAGTATGTAGATACAGTAGATGGAGTAGATTACTATAACGATTCTAAGGGAACAAATCCAGATGCGGCAATTAAAGGAATTTCTGCGATGACAAAGCCAACAATCTTATTAGGCGGCGGCTATGACAAAAAGTCTACCTATGATGAATGGATTGATGCTTTCCATGGTAAAGTACGCTATCTTATTGTTATGGGAGCGACTGCACAGGCTATTGCAGATACTGCGAAAAAGCATGGTTTTCACAATGTAATTTTTGCAGAAACTTTTGAGGAGGCAATGGATATTGCCAGAGAAAAAGCGAAACCAGGAGATGCAGTTCTTCTTTCACCTGCATGTGCAAGCTGGGGAATGTTTAAGAACTATGAAGTCAGAGGAAAAGTATTTAAGGAGATTGTCCGAAAGTTTAAGGGGTGAATGCAGTGCAAAAAAAATCGTGGAAAAGTCAGCGGATGCATGCACAAAACATGGATTATTCCATATTATTTCTGGTATTGTTCCTGGTAGGATTTGGGCTGGTTATTCTGTATTCCACCAGTTCCTATAAAGGAAGTCTTTATTACAATGATACAGCCTATTGGGTAAAGAAACAGGCGTTCTTTGCAGTTTTAGGAATTGTGGGGATGCTTTTCATAGCTAAGATAGACTATCATTTTTGGAAGAAAAAGTCCTGGTTTGCATGGTTTTATTATGGACTGACGGCTGTTCTTTTATTTATTACTCTGATACTTGGAGCAGCAAGCCACGGTGCGAAGCGCTGGATTCCATTAGGACCGATTAAGTTTCAGCCTTCTGAGCTTGCAAAGATTACACTGATTTTATTTCTTGCTGCATTTATAAACAGTAAGACGAAGGAACTGCGTACAGTAGCTGGAATTTTTGTTCCATTTTTGATTTCGCTTCCGTTAATAGGAATGGTAGGTGTAGAGAATTTAAGTACCTGTATTATCATGCTTGTCATTTGTTTTGTTATGATATTTGTCTCTACACCATTGAAAAAGCCATTTATTGCGATTATAGGAATAGGATTAGCGGGAGCTCTGATATTGATTGCTACACAGGGATATCGTATGACCCGTATTATTGTCTGGCGTAATCCAGCAGCCTATGAGGATGGGAATCAGACGATGCAGGGTTTATATGCGATTGGTTCGGGCGGCCTTTTTGGAAAGGGACTTGGACAGAGTATGCAAAAGCTTGGCTTTTTACCGGAAGCAAATAATGATATGATTTTTTCTGTTATTTGTGAGGAGTTGGGTCTGTTTGGTGCTTTATGCGTATTGGCATTGTTTTTTGCGTTGATCTGGCGTTTTATGGTCATTGCGATTAATGCGGCAGATTTATATGGGTCAATGATCGTAATAGGTGTAATTGCCCATGTGGGTATTCAGGTATTTTTTAATGTTGCAGTTGCAACAAATACAATTCCTAATACGGGAATTCCACTTCCATTTATCAGTTATGGAGGAAGTTCGCTGATATTCCTTCTGGCAGAGATGGGGCTGGTGTTGTCAGTATCCCGTTATATAAAGATTAAAAAATAAAGGACAGGAGAGAAAGATGGGAGAAAGAAATTTAAAACTGGTAGCGGATAACAGTTCGAAAAAAAGACATATCCTTCTTCTGCTTGTGTGCCTGGCGGTTATTTTAGGAATGGGAATCTACTTTTTAATTACGGATTTTTCAATTAGAAAAGTGGAGATAAAGGGAAATGACACATATACCAATACAGAAATACTGAATGCAATGAAAAAAGATGGCTATATAAATAATACCCTTCTTATGGTTGTTCAGAATCAGATATTTGGACAAACATATCTGCCATTTATTGATAATGTATCTATGAGTTATGAGGAAAGCCATGTATTGAAGGTTCGGGTAAAAGAGAAGTTTCGTGCTGGCGTTTTCAAATATATGAATGAATATGTATATTTCAATGAGAATGGAATCGCAGTGGAAAGTAGGAATACCCTTTTTGACGGGGTTCCGATTGTGACCGGTGTTAAGTTCAACGAAATGAAGGTAGATGGAAAAATACTTGAAAATAAAGTTCCAGTAAAAAAACATTATTTTAATACAATTGTAGCAATAACGAAGAAGATTGCAGCTTATGACCTTTCAATCTCGGAGATACATTTCGACGGAGAAAATGATATTACATTAAGTTCTGCAAAGTATAAAATATATTTAGGAAGTCCCTCCTACCTTGATGGTAAGATGTCAAAGATTTCTTCTATATTGGAGACTGTTTCTTCAAGTTATAAAAAAGGAACAGTTGATATGCATTTATATACAGACGAAAAGCCTGTAATTACTTTCAAGGATACGAGTAATTGATGTATCTGAAGAAATTTTCCTGATTTTTCAGGGCAATTATGGAAATTTACATAGTAGTCAGAAAAAAATGAAAAAATCCCATTTTTTTAGTTGATTATTTCTATAAAAAACCGTATTATATATTTATGATAGTTAAAATCGGGTGAATTATATATTTACATAGAATAAGGAGGAGTAAAACCTTGCTGGAAATTATGTCAAACGAAGAATTAGCACAAGCTAAAATCCTAGTTATCGGTGTCGGTGGAGCCGGTAACAATGCAGTTAACCGAATGGTTGACGAAGCCATCGAAGGGGTAGAATTAATTGGAATTAACACGGATAAACAGGCCCTTGATTTATGCAAAGCACCCACAAGAGTGCAGATTGGAGAAAAGCTTACAAAGGGACTTGGAGCAGGAGCTAAGCCGGAAATCGGTGCAGCTGCAGTAGAAGAGAACCGTGATGAGATTACAGAACTTGTAAAAGAGGCAGATATGGTATTCGTTACCTGTGGTATGGGTGGAGGAACCGGAACTGGTGCAGCTCCAGTTGTGGCAGAGATTGCAAAAGAGATGGGAATTCTTACCGTTGGTGTTGTAACAAAGCCGTTTATTTTTGAGGGTAAGCCTCGTATGAATAATGCACTGAATGGCATTGAACGTCTTAAGGAGAACGTAGATACATTAATCATTATCCCTAATGATAAGTTATTACAGATTTGTGATAAGAGAACATCTATCAAAGACGCTTTCTGTAAGGCAGATGAGGTACTTCAGCAGGGTGTACAGGGAATCACAGACCTGATCTTTAAGCCAGGTCTTATTAACTTAGACTTTGCAGATATCCAGACTGTAATGAGAGATAAAGGAATCGCTCATATTGGAATTGGCGTTGGAAGTGGTGAGGATAAGGCTGTTGAGGCAATCAAGAGTGCGATGGAAAGTCCGCTTCTTGAGACAACAGTTAGTGGTGCTACAGACATCATTATTAACTTCTCTGGAGATATTGGAATTCAGGAAGTTTATGAAGCAGTATCTTATCTTACAGAGGTTGCAGGTGATGAGGCAAACATTATTTTTGGTAATGTTGAGAGTGAAGATGTTCCAGATGATGAAGTAAGTATTACAATCATCGCAACTGGTCTTCACGATGTTTCTGGAAAGGGAGCATCCGCAGTTAAGATGAATCGCAAACCTACTGCTGAGAAGAATGCAGAGGGTAATGGTCCTACATATAGTGGACAGCCTATCAAGTCTGCACAGGGAAGCAGGAGTGAAGCTCATGAGACAAGTCGTTCTTATGATAACAGAGACATGGAAATTAAGATTCCAGAATTCTTACAGAAGAGAAGATAATAGAATTAAGAAGAGTTTTTGCTCTTTGGATCAAAAGATGTTTAGTGAGGTCGAATAATAAAGAATTTTTCTTTATTATTTCGACCTTATTTTTTTGCGAGATATTATATAATAAGTTAACTACATAACAATAGAAGGTGCTATGAGTGTAATACATACAGAAGTATTGTCATTTATATATAATTTTGTGGCAGATTATATCTTGTTATTTTTTGTGAGGAAGGATTTATTTCCAGAAATTAAATTAAAACAGGTAATAAAAGGTGCCGCCGCCTGCTCAATCACATATATTATCTGGAATAATATAGCGGCAAAGGAATCGCCTTATTGTAAAATATTTTTGGGGTATCCCATTATTATTATTTTACTTTGTCTTTTCTTTAAAATACATTCTGTAAAGCTTTTGATAAAGACAGTAGTAATTTTTTTGTTGTATATGTTTCTGCTGGCAGGAAGCATTACTTTTTTTCTATCCTGCATAAACATAGAAAGTGTAACTAAAAAAGAAACAGCGTATAAAGCAATGGGGATGCTGATGCTAAATGCAATTCTTCTTTTATTATGGAAATATAGAAAGAAGAATGAGAGGGTGGAAAAAGCTTTACAGTCTAATACATATGAGATACAGATTTTAAGAAAAGGAAAGAAAATAATATGCAAGGCGATGTATGATTCCGGTAATCTCTTAAGCAGTGAAATTACGGGGCAGGGAGTCTGTATTATACCGGTCAGGCAGGCTAAGCCTCTCCTTTCAAAACAGGAGTGGGAAGCGATTAGAAAGTTTGGTATAAAAGATACAGTTGATATAGATTATGATAAAAATGAGCAGGCTGAAAATACTTTTTCCTGGAAAACATGGATGAAGCAGTTGCAAAGTGGAATTTATGTATTGCACTATTCCACGGTTGGAAGAAAAAATGCAACGATGCCGGGAATTATAGCAGAGGAAATTGTTGTGTTAAAGGATAAGGAGGTGTTGGTAAGAACAAAGGGGATGCTTGGTATCAGTCAGGGGAAAGTTTCAGAAAAAAATAAATTTTCTGTATTACTCCCTGTTGATATTTTTGAGAGAGAAAAAAATCACAGTATCATTTAATGGAGGGCAAAAGTATGGCAGTTGTATTGAATGCATCAGGAGTGAATCGGGTGAGATTTACAGTGATAAATAATATGAAGTCACTATTTCATCCTCAAAGGGAAGTGCATTATATTGGAGGAACCGATATTTTACCGCCACCGTTGGAACCAGAAGAGGAAGCTTATGTGTTAAGTCAATTAGATACCAGAAGAAGTGAAGAGGCAAAATCACTTTTGATTGAGAGAAATTTACGATTAGTTGTTTACATAGCAAAGAAATTTGAAAATACAGGAATCGGAGTAGAGGATTTGATTTCTATTGGAACAATCGGATTAATAAAAGCAATCCAGACCTTTAAATTAGATAAAAAAATAAAACTGGCAACTTATGCATCACGTTGTATTGAAAATGAAATCTTAATGTATTTGAGAAGAACAAATAAGACCAAAATGGAAGTCTCTATTGATGAACCTTTAAATGTAGACTGGGATGGAAATGAACTCCTTCTTTCAGATATTCTTGGTACAGACAACGATGTCATATCCAAAGATATCGAGGATGAGATAGACCGGAAAATGCTAAACAAAGCAATGGAAACTCTATCGGAAAGAGAAAAACTTATCATTCGGCTTCGCTTTGGAATCGGAGGAGAAGGAGGCGAGGAAAAGACACAGAAAGAAGTCGCAGATCTTTTGGGAATTTCCCAATCATATATTTCCAGGCTGGAGAAAAAGATTATTCATCGCCTGAAGAGGGAGATGATAAAAATGCAGTGATTTTTGATTCTATCCCTAACAAATCAAAGGTTATCGTTCGATAAAGTTTCGAATAGATTTCAGCGCATTTTTTTCCAGGCGGCTGACCTGTGCTTGGGAGATACTGATTTCATCAGCGACCTCGGTCTGTGTTTTTCCTTCAAAAAAGCGTTTTTCTATAATGTGGTATTCTCTGCCGGAAAGTTGATTCATCGCTTCCTGAAGAGAGAGATGCTCAATCCAGGTATCTTCTTTATTTTTTTTATCGCAGATTTGATCCATTAGAAAAAGAGGATCATTTCCGTCCTGATAGACTGGTTCAAAGAGGGACATTGGAGTGGCAATCGCATCCAAGGCATAAATGATATCTTCTTCTGGAATTTCTGCCTTTTTGGCAATCTCTTCTATTGTTGGAGTGCGGTTCATTGACTTTGTGAGCTGTTCTTTTGTATAAATAGCCTTGTAGGCAGTATCACGAAGGGAGCGGCTAACGCGGATGCTATTATTATCTCTTAAGTATCTTCGGACCTCGCCAAGAATCATAGGGACGGCATAGGTAGAAAATTTGACATTTAAAGTACGGTCAAAGTTATCAATGGCTTTCATAAGACCGATACAGCCAACTTGAAATAAGTCATCGGCATGTTCGTGATTATTGGAAAAACGCTGAATGACACTTAAAACAAGACGAAGATTCCCCTTCACATATTGTTCTCTGGCATCCATATTTCCCTGTTCAATTTGTATGAATAAATTTTCCTTTTCCTCATCGGATAAAAGAGGCAGTTCCGAAGTATTTACTCCACAGATTTCCACTTTGTTTAAAAACATCGCTATCCTCCTAAGATGAACATGTACTTGATTCTGAAAACATGAAAATGCGATAGAAAATGCATCTGTATAAAAGGATGAACTTAAAAAAATAAAAATATTCATATAAAAGGTGAATATATTTAAGAAATCTGTTATAATGATAAACATGAGAGAAATGGCTGCACATTTTTCACAGAAAATTTCAGATTAGATAGGAGGATATCACATGGTTGCAGAAATCGTATGTGTGGGAACGGAACTTCTGCTGGGAGATATCGTAAACACGAATGCACAGCATATATCAAAAGAACTTGCTCATATAGGAATTGATTTATACTACCAGACGGTGGTGGGAGATAATGCGGAACGTGTGTCGAATGTGTTAGACACGGCATTAAAGCGTTCAGACTTAATTATCATGACAGGTGGACTTGGTCCGACGAAAGATGACCTTACGAAAGAAGTAGCGGCATCTTTTTTTGGGAAGAAATTAGTCTTTCATGAGCAGACATATGAACACGTCAGAAAGAAACTGAAATCTTATGGAATTAATGAGATGACAGAAAGTCAGAAAAAACAGGCGTTAGTTCCAGAAGGTTCGCTTGTAGTAATGAATCCTGCAGGACTTGCTCCAGGAATCATCATGGCACAGGGAGACAAAGCAATCGTTATGCTGCCGGGCCCACCAAAGGAGATGAAAGCCGTTCTTGCCGAGTGCTGTCACCTTTTCATTAACCGCCTTTCCGATCAGGTATTTGTATCAATCAATATCAAGTGCAAAGGACCTGACGAGCTTCCGTTAAGAGAAATCGGAGAAGCACCAGTAGCGGATTTATTAGGAGACATTCTTGATAATGAGAATCCGACAGTCGCAACCTATGCCAAAGAAGATGGCGTATTAATACGAGTAACTGCATCTGGAAAGACAAGAGAAGATGCCCTTGCTGCCATGCAGCCGGTCGTAACAAAGATTGCAGAAATACTTGCCGGAAAGATTGCATGGGTAAAAGAAGAAGTGTAGAAAAGGCATAATCCTGTATTTTCTGATAAGTCAGAAACGAAAATTATAAACTAGCAGAATAATTTTGTGTATACTGCTTCTGTATTATGTAAACAGGGCAAAAATAAAAAGTAACTAAAAAACATTAAATTGAAAGAGGAAAAACGTGGAAACATCTAGTTTAAAAAGAATAGTAAACAAATATACAGAGACCAGCCTGATTATCCGTATCTTAATAGGTATGGCAATCGGTGTGGTACTGGCACTTGCTGTGCCTAAATTTACAGGAATTAAAATTCTTGGAGACCTTTTCGTAGGAGCATTAAAGGCAATCGCTCCATTACTTGTATGTCTTTTAATTATGAGTTCTTTAGCTCAGACAAAAGAAGGACATAATGGAAATATGAAAACTGTAGTAATCCTTTATATGTTCAGTACAGTAATGGGAGCAATCGTAGCAGTAGCAGGAAGCTTCTTATTCCCATTAAAAATCACATTAGCAGATGCTGTACAGCAGGAAGCTCCAAAAGGAGTCGTAGAAGTACTTGAAAATCTCCTTTTAAAAATAGTAGCAAACCCAATTGATGCATTAGTAAATGCCAACTACCTTGGAGTACTTGCATGGGCAGTTATTCTTGGAATTGCCCTTAAAAAGTCTTCACCAGCAACGAAGCAGATACTCTCAGATGCATCCGATGCCGTATCACAGGCAGTACGCTGGATTATTAACCTTGCACCATTTGGTATTTTAGGTTTAGTATTTAATGCAGTATCCACAAGTGGTATCTCCATTTTCACACAGTACGGAAAACTTATCCTTTTACTCGTAGGATGTATGTTGTTCCAGGAATTCATCACAAATGGTATTATTGTAGGATTCTGCCTTAAGAAAAATCCATATCCATTAATTTCCCGTTGTGCAAGAGAAAGTGGATTAACAGCATTCTTCACAAGAAGTTCTGCAGCCAATATTCCTGTAAACATGGAACTTTGCGAAAAAATGGGCTTAGATAAAGATAATTATTCCGTATCCATTCCACTTGGTTCTACAATCAATATGGATGGAGCAGCAATCACCATCACAGTAATGACATTAGCAGCCGCACATACACTTGGAATCGGCGTAAGCATTCCAACAGCAATTATATTAAGTATTTTAGCAACACTTTCCGCATGTGGAGCATCAGGGATTGCCGGAGGTTCTCTACTGTTAATACCTGTAGCATGTTCCCTTTTCGGAATCTCCAATGACATTGCCATGCAGGTAGTAGGTGTAGGATTTATCATTGGTGTAATTCAGGATTCCTGCGAGACAGCACTGAACTCTTCTTCTGATGTATTGCTTACTGCAACTGCAGAATTTATGCAATGGAGAAAAGCTGGAAAAGAATTACCATTTTAACTTCTGATTTGTAGCACTGAACTGACCCCGCTATGAAGGCAGTAGCAATCGGATTGTCAGAAGTAATATTGAAAAGAGAGACTAAAAAAATCCCATTTTGTTTAGCACAACGAAACAAAATGGGATTTTTTTAGTCTCTCTTTCTTATAGGCTTTGAGCAATCCAATTAAAATTTTTCTAATGCGGTTGCCTAATTCTATCAATTTCCCCTTGACTACAAGATTTCTTTCTGCCATAATACCCTTTGGAAGTTTAACTATACTAAACTTTAAGTTTATTATTACATAAATAGAAAGGTGTGAAGTTATGACCTATGGAGCTTGGAGAGAAAATTAAGGAATTGAGAAATAAGCAGGGCCTTACGCAGGAAGAACTTGCTGACAGGGTGGAGCTTAGCAAGGGATTTATTTCCCAGTTAGAAAGAGATATGACTTCTCCATCAATCGCAACGTTAGAAGATTTACTGCAATGTCTTGGAACAACTCTCGGAGAGTTTTTCAATGAAGAGCAGGAAGAGGAACAGATTGTGTTTACGGAGGAGGATTTTTTTGTAAAAAAGGATGAGGAGTACAGAAACCAGATCAAGTGGATTATTCCAAATGCACAGAAGAATTGTATGGAGCCGATTCATTTGATTTTGGAAAAAGGAGGAGAGACCTGTCCGGATAACCCACATGAGGGAGAAGAATTCGGTTATGTGCTAAAGGGTAAGGTTAAAATTCATCTTGGAAAGCGAATCTGTATTGCGAAAAAGGGAGATGCTTTTTATTACAAGGCAGATAAGACACATTATTTAAAAGGTATTGAGCGGACAGAATTAATCTGGGTGACTTCACCGCCAAGTTTTTAGACAGAAAGTATGACTATTTAAAGAAAGTTCGACAAGTAAAAGATGGATAATAAATTAGATGTGATTGGCTATACCAAAGAAGTCTAATAAGCTAAAGATAGTTTGGCAGTCTAAAGATATTTAATGAATAAGTTTGTGTTTATTTAAGAGGTTACAACAGAACAGTATAGATTTGAATAGTTATAAAAGATTTTATAAAGTTTATTGAGGAAATGGGAATGAAGAATAAGTTAGTTGAATTGGTGAATGTTTCAAAGTCTTTTGGTTCAACCAAAGTATTAGATGAGTTATGTTTAGAGGTAAGGGAGAATGAGTTTTTAACGTTGCTTGGCCCGTCTGGTTGTGGAAAGACCACAACGTTGCGTATTATTGGTGGATTTGAGAAGCCAGACAGTGGAAAAGTCTTTTTTGATGGAGCAGATATTACAAGTGTTCCGGCAAATAAGAGAAATTTAAATACTGTTTTCCAGAAGTATGCGTTATTTGGACATATGACGATTGAGGAAAATATTGCATTTGGGTTAAAGATTAAAAATAAGTCGGATTCTTATATTAAAGATAAGATTAAATATGCGTTAAAGCTTGTGAATCTAGAAGGATTTGAGAAGAGAAAGCCGACATCTTTAAGTGGAGGACAGCAGCAGCGAATCGCAATTGCAAGAGCGATTGTAAATGAGCCGAAAGTGTTGTTATTAGATGAGCCTCTTGGTGCGCTTGACTTGAAACTTCGTCAAGATATGCAGTATGAGTTGATGCGATTAAAAGAAGAGCTTGGAATTACGTTTATTTATATCACGCATGATCAGGAAGAAGCACTTACAATGTCCGATAAGATTATCGTTATGAATAAGGGATACATTCAGCAGATGGGAACACCGGAAGATATTTATAATGAGCCAGAAAATGCATTTGTAGCTGACTTTATCGGTGACAGTAATATTATTGATGGTATTATGTTAGAGGACCGTTTAGTAGAGATTCTTGGAACAAAGTTTGAATGTGTAGACGAAGGATTTGGAAGAAATCGTCCAGTTGACGTAGTAATTCGTCCAGAGGATGTGGTTCTTGGGGAAGAAGGTCAGGGAATCCTTGACGGTGTGGTTACTTCACTTATTTTCAAAGGGGTGCATTATGAGATGGAAGTGGAGGCAAATGGATACGAGTGGCTTGTTCACAGCACAAACTGTCATCCGGTAGGCTCTAAAGTGAGTATTTCTGTCATTCCATTTAATATTCAGATTATGCATAAGCCAGAATCCGAAGATGAAAAGGCGGTGACGATAGATGAGTAGAAAAGTTCTTACGACTCCTTACATTGTGTGGGGAGCAGCATTTATCATTTTGCCATTATTTATGGTGCTATATTATGGCTGTACGGGAAGTGATGGAAGTTTTACACTTTCTAATATTACCGCAATGGCAGATTCTGTACATTATAAGGCATTTTGGAATTCTGTATGGATTGCGTTAGCAAGTACACTCATTTGCCTCGTTATCTCGTATCCTCTGGCATATATTTTAAGTAAAGGAAAACACAGAGGTTCTGGTATTGTCATTATGCTGTTTGTTTTACCGATGTGGATTAACTTCCTTCTTCGTGTGCTGGCATTACAGGTTATTTTATCGAAAACAGGAATCTTAAATGCCGTTCTCGGATTTTTTGGATTGCCTTTACAGAAATTAATGTATACAAAGGGAGCGGTACTTGTCGGAATGGTTTACGATTATATCCCATTTATGATTCTGCCAATTTACAATGCCCTTTGCAAGATTGATAAAGACATTATCGAGGCGGCACACGACTTGGGAGCAAGTGCGAGAGTGACATTCCAGAAGATTATTATTCCACTTTCTCTGCCGGGAGTTATCAGCGGAATTATCATGGTGTTTATCCCAAGTATTTCTGAGTTCGTTGTAGCTGATATTTTGGGCGGTTCCAAAGTTCTCTTGTTTGGAAATGTTATCGACCAGGAATTTAACGTGGCAAATAACTGGAATTTAGGTTCCGGGCTTTCTATTGTACTTATGATATTTATTTTTATCAGTATGGCAATTATGAACCGTCACGCATCAGAGGAAGGAGACAACATGCTATGGTAAAAGCAAAAAGTTTTATAGAAAAATTTTATGTGGCATTTATTGGATTTCTCCTGTATGCGCCATTGCTTGTCTTATTTGTCTGCTCATTTAACGATTCTAAATCAAGAACCGTTTGGGGCGGCTTCACCTTGCACTGGTATACTGATTTATTTCAGAATGAGGAAGTACTTTCGGCCGTAAGGACGTCCCTGCTGCTTACAACATTGGCGGCTTTGATCGCTACATTGATTGGAACACTTGCGTGTATCGGGATGACTGCGATGAAGCTCCGTTTCCAAAAAGTAATGGAAGGACTTTCAAATATCCCATTATTAAATGCCGATATCGTAACCGGTGTGGCTATCATGCTCTTATTTGTGCATTTCATGTCACTCGGATTTACTTCGATGTTGATAGCTCACGTAACTTTAGGGCTGCCCTATATCATTTTAAATGTCATGCCGAGATTTCAGCAGCTGGATAAAAATGTATACGAGGCGGCACAGGATTTAGGTGCATCCGCAGTATACGCCTTTGTCAAAGTTGTCCTGCCGGAAATCATTCCCGGAATCCTTTCTGGATTTTTCTTTGCATTTACGGTATCTATGGATGATTTTGTCGTAACATACTTCACAAAGGGAGCGGGAATCAATACCATTTCCACAATGCTTTACCAGCAGCTTAGAAGAGGAATCAACCCACAGATGTATGCACTTTCCACCCTTTTATTCTTGACAATTCTTATTTTACTCGGACTCATTAACCATATGTCCGCAACGAAACAGAAAAAAGCAGACAGGGAGGAAAATCGATGAATTTACTGGAAAAATATTATCTACAGGGAAAAGGCAAGCTAATAGCAGGCATTTTCATTCTTGTAGTATTACTGATTATCTCAACGATTGTCTTCACCGGCTGCTTTTCTTCTGGAAAAAAGAGCGATGACGACAATACGGTTACCGTATTTAATTACGGAGATTATATTGATGTAAGTGTCTTAAAAACTTTCGAAAAAGAAACGGGCATTAAAGTAAAGTATGAGGAATATGTTACGCCAGAAGATATGTATACCAAATATAAATCTGGTGTCATTAACTATGATGTCATCTGCACATCAGATTACATGGTAGAAAAAATGATGCAGGAGGGTGAGGCACAAAAAATCAATACTTCCTCTATGGAATATTATAAAAATATTGATGAAAAGTATTTAGATTTCTGTAAGGCATTTGACCCGACCAATGAATACGCAGTCCCTTACCTTTGGGGAACCGTAGGAATTCTCTATAACACAAAAGTCATAAAAGAAAAAGTCGATAGCTGGAGCATTTTATGGGACAAAAAATACGATGACCAGATTGTTATGCAAAATAGTATGCGAGATGCTTTTATGGTTCCGCTCAAATGGAACGGCATTTCCTTAAACACAACCAGTCAAAAGGAATTAAAACAGGCACAGAGCCTTTTGTTAAAACAAAAACCAATCGTAGAAGCTTATCTTGTTGATGAGGCAAGAGATGCCATGGTTTCTGGCGATGCATCCATGGCCGTCATTTATTCCGGCGATGCTACCGTTGCCATGGAAGAAAACGAAGACCTCGACTACGTTGTCCCAAAAGAAGGCTCTAATGTCTGGTTTGACTGCTTTTTAATTCCAAAAACAGCCGAACACAAAGAAGCTGCCGAAAAATTTATCGACTACATGAACCGTCAGGACATCGCCCAGAAAAACTTTGATTACATTTACTATGGAACACCAAATAAAGCTGTATATGACACCTTAGATGATGAAACCAAAGAAGATTACACTATCTTCCCGGAAGAAGCCACATTGGATAAATGCGAAGTATATAAATATCTTGGTGAAAAGACAGATCAGTATTATAATCGGCTGTGGAAGGAATTGAAATCTTATTAACTTAAAAATATATCAGAAAGGGGAATTCTTATGAAACATAAATTAACCCAGCAAGATGTAGACAAAATGAAAGCAGAAATCGAACATCGCAAAGTCGAAGTAAGACCAGAACTGCTCGAACATGTAAAAGAAGCCAGAGCACATGGTGACTTAAGCGAAAACTTCGAATACCATGCTGCCAAAAAAGAAAAAAACAGAAATGAAAGCCGAATCCGTTACCTTGAAAGAATGATTCGAACCTGCGAAATCGTCGAAGACCATTCCGATGCCGACCAGGTAGGCTTAAATAAAACAGTAACCCTTTACTTTGAAGAAGACGACGAAACCGATAAATTCTCCTTCGTAACAACCGTACTTGTAGATACGATGCAAAATCGTGTCAGTATCGAATCTCCGTTAGGAAAGGCACTCCTCAGACATAAAAAAGGCGAGAGAGTTTATATTCCAGTAAATGCACAGTATGGGTATTATGTTGAGATTAAAGAAATTGAACCCTTTGATGAAGATGTACCGTTGAATGAATACTGATTTGCCATTGCCTGTGGCAATTCAGTATTTTCTCCCTGTCGATTTGCGAACAATTAACTGAGGTTCATATTCTAGCCGCATAATATAAGAGTGGGAGGCATCTTCTTTTTTCCGTGTATTCTTCCGATGTATCATATCCACCGCTTCTTCACCCTTCCGAACCGAAGCATGGTCAATCGTAGTAAGTGAAATCTGCGGCATGGCAGACAAAGAGATATTATCAAATCCACAGACCGAAAAATCGCCAGGAATGCGATAGCCGTGATCAGAAACCGCTGCCATGATTCCGAATGCTGCCATATCATTATTCCCAATAAAAGCAGTAGAGGAAGTTTGTTCTTCTAAAGCGCGGGTTGCAAGGTCATACCCATTCTGGTATTCCGCATTTTCAAGTGGGTAGCGGTCAAAAGCAGGTTGGTTTTGATAGAGAACAGTAAGGTGTTCTAAAGGGATACCATGCTCACGAAAACTGGATTTGATACCATCAAGACGGTGGATTCTTCCAATTTCTTTTCCGCGAATCGGAGTAGAAATGTAAGTGATGTCTGTATGACCTAAAGAAAGTAGATAATTAGCCATAATATGTCCCTGTTTGCGGCTGTCAAGTTCCACAGAGTCAAACTGGCAGGAAAGAGGTTTATCCCCTACAGAGATGACAGGAAAACGTTTTGCAAGAGCATTAATTTTCTGGATTTTTGACAGAGGGTAGAGACAGATAATGCCAGCAAGCTGCACGCGGGCAAATAAATCAAGGTAGATTTCTTCCGTAGCAGCATCTCTTCCTGTTGAAATGGTCATAACGGTATAATCATATTTTTTTGCGTGGTCAGTGATAGATTGCATCATCATGGAGTAGTAGCCATTTGTGACCATCGGACATAACACGACAATTGTATTTGCAAGAGATTTTTCCTGTACCAGTTCTTTTGGTACAGGTTTTTTATATCCAAGTTCTTTTGCCTTTGCTTTTACTTTTAATACGGTTTCTTTGGTAAAGGATACATTTGCCTTATTACTGAGAATCATAGAGACGGTCGATTGGGAAATCCCAAGTTCTTCAGCGATGTCTCTGGTCGTGACCCGATTTCTTTTTCCCATAAAAATACTCCTTTTTTGATTTATTTTAATTAATAACTGAGTATTAATCTTAGTACATTTTTGATTAATAATATTATAGTATTGATTAATTCGTTTTACAAGGTATTTCCTTGTGTTTGCATTTTCCTTTTTTAGCAGGAAGAAAAATGGAGCGAAAAACACAGGATTAATCAAATGGATTGATTAATAAAAAATGCGTAAATATCCAGAAAATAAGCGGATTTTGAGATTTGACTTTATCAAAAAACTGTGGTTAGATATAGCCATCAGATAACGAAATCAAAACAAATATTTTATTTAAGATTTTTTACAGGAGGATTTAAAATGAGTATTATTACTTTTGTTTGTGCAGGTCAGATGAATTCCGCAATTACTTTTCCGGCTTTTGAAAATGGTCATGAGGTAAGATTAGTTG
The DNA here is from genome assembly GCF_934307085.1 of uncultured Anaerobutyricum sp. GTDB lineage: Bacteria > Bacillota > Clostridia > Lachnospirales > Lachnospiraceae > Anaerobutyricum. Next base: position 4,637 of record NZ_CAKRCF010000004.1, on the reverse strand, counting down.
GTTCCCCTCTTGACAGAGAAATTATTGATGGATTAAAGAAAGACAATTTTCACATCACATTAAAAAGAACACTTCATGATGGTATTAAATATTATCAGATTGAGGAACTTGAGGAAGCATTAAAGGGTGCTGATTTAGTTCTTGGTGGTGTGAGCAGCTTCGGACTTGACTGGTTCTGTGATGAGATTCTTCCAGTATTACCGGAGGACATTCCAGTTCTTACCGTAACAAAAGGAATGGTTGACTTAGAAGATGGTACATTAGTTCCCTACCCACATATTTTTGCACAGAGGCAGCCAGAGGGCAAACATCTTAACTTAAATGCAATCGGTGGTCCATGTACAAGTTATGAATTAGCAGACCATGATGACAGTCACGTTGCTTTCTGTGGAAAAGATGTAGAAACATTAAAATACATCAAATCTCTTTTAGAGACAGATTACTATCATATTTCTCTTTCTACGGATGTTGTTGGTGTTGAGTGTGCCGTTGCTATGAAGAATGCGTATGCATTAGGTGTAAGTCTTGCAGTAGGTCTTGCAGAGAAGAGAGACGGGAAAATTGGAAGCCAGCATTACAATTCACAGGCAGCGTTATTTGGACAAAGCGTAAAAGAAATGACAAGACTGCTTGAACTAATCGGTGGTAAGCCAGAAAATATTATTCACGGGGCAGGCGATTTATATGTAACAATCTTTGGTGGAAGAACTCGTAAGATTGGTACTTTATTAGGACGTGGACTTTCCTTTAAGGAAGCGATGGCAGAATTACAGGGGGTAACATTAGAGTCTATCGTTATTTCCACAAGAACAGCAAGAGCTGTAAGAAAGCTTGCAGAAAGAGGAATTGTTTCTTTAGAGGACTTCCCATTACTTATGCACGTAGATGCCATTATCAATCAGGGAGCCGAAGTAGATATTCCTTGGAAAGACTTTACATGGAATGATTTTTCTTTAGCAGAATAGTACGGTTAGGAAGGGGAAGGAGAATACTTATGAGCAAATATGCAATTGGAATTGATTACGGTACTTTATCCGTGCGTGCACTTCTTGTAAATATTGAGACAGGTGAGGAAGTGGCGGCAAGCATTTACGAGTATCCACATGGAGTTATGGAAGAACATATTCCGACGGGAAAGAAGCTTCCAGTAGGATGGGCATTGCAGGATCCTCAGGACTATTTGGAAGGGTTACTTGTTACAGTGAGAGATGTTGTTTCAAGAAATAAAATTCTTCCGGGAGAAGTTGTCGGAATCGGACTGGATTTCACTTCTTCTACTGTAATTCCAGTAAAAGCAGATAAGACTCCAGTGTGTCATCTCCCAGAATTTCAGGATGAGCCACATGCTTATGTAAAGTTATGGAAACATCATGGTGCGGAAGAAGAAGCAAAACTTATGAATGAAGTTGCCGTAGCGCGGAATGAGGAATGGCTTCCTACCTATGGTGGAAAGATTTCCAGCGAGTGGATGTATCCAAAGATTTATGAAACACTCCGTCATGCATCAGAAGTTTATGAGGCAGCAGACCGTTTTATGGAAGCAGGAGACTGGATTATCTGGCAGATGACCGGTGTAGAAACAAGAAGTGCCTGTTGTGCAGGATATAAGGCATATTATCATCATGAAAATGGCTATCCATCGAAAGAATTCTTTAAGGCAGTAGACCCAAGGATGGAAAATATCGTTGCAGAAAAGTTAGATGCCCCAATTAAAGGAGTAGGGGAAAAAGCGGGACATTTAACAGCTTCGATGGCAAGAGAAATGGGGCTTATGGAAGGAATTCCAGTAGCAACGTGTATTATCGATGCTCACGCTTCTTTACCAGGCTGTGGAATCGGTGAACCGGGTAAAATGATGATTATCGTAGGAACTTCGTCTGTACATATGATGCTTGGTGACAAAGAAGTAGCAATCAAAGGTTCTTCAGGAACAGTAAAAGACGGAATTATGCCGGGATATTTTGGATACGAAGCAGGACAGTCTTGTGTTGGAGACCATTTTGCATGGTTTGTTGAAAATTGTGTACCGGAAAGTTATGAACAGGAAGCCCGTGTTCGTGGTATTTCCATCCACCAGCTTCTTTCTGAAAAGCTATCTACTTATAAAGCAGGTGCAAGTGGATTATTAGCATTAGACTGGTTCAATGGTGTGCGTACTCCATTAATGGACTTTAACTTAAATGGTCTTATTATGGGAATGAATTTGCTTACAAAACCAGAAGAAATCTATCTTTCCCTCATTGAGGCAACGGCATACGGAACCCGTATGATTATTGAAGGATTCGAGGAAGCTGGCTTAGAAGTAAAAGACATTACATTAAGTGGTGGTATTCCAATCAAAAATGAAATGCTCGTACAGGTATATTCTGACGTATGTAATCGAAAGATTAAAGTGGTCGATTCCACACAGTCAAGTGCCCTTGGAGCAGCCATTTTAGGCGCAGCAGCAGCCCCAGAACGCATCACAGGCTTCAAGAACGCCAACGAAGCCGCAAAGAAACTAGGAAAAGTAAAAGATAAAGTCTGGGAGCCAAATCAGGATAACGTTGAAATCTATAATGAAATCTATGAAGAATATAAAACCTTGCATGGTTACTTCGGAACTGGTATAAATGATGTGATGAAACATTTAAACAATATCAGAGAAAGAAGAAAATAGTACATAACTATTCCAATTCATACATATAGAAAGTAGTGCAGCGGTCTGTTGATAAATTAAAATGAACAGACTGGTGCACTTTTCGGGTATATTTCAAACACGCTTTAGCTCATCAGAAAATATATTTCAAACATATTTTTTTGATGAGCTATAAAATAGAAATTGTGAAAGTATATGAAGTAAAAAGTGAGGTAACCAATGGATTCTTTAAAACAGATAAAAAAGTGGCTTAATGCATTTACACCTTTTAATGAACAAGAAGAAGTAGACTGTCAGCGTATAAAACAGTTTTTAGAGGAAGAACAGAATCTTTTACTGCGTGATAATGTAAAAATGCATTTTACAGCATCTGCATGGGTATTAAACCCGTCTAAGGATAAAGTTTTGATGCTCTACCATAATATTTATCAGTCCTGGTCATGGAGCGGAGGTCATGCAGATGGAGAAGGTGACCTTTTATCTGTTGCAATGAAAGAAGTAAAAGAGGAAAGCGGCCTTGTTTCCTTAAAACCACTGTCAGACTCTCCAATCTCCATTGAAATTCTAGGAGTCCAGCCACATTATAAAAAACAGAAATATGTCAGCGCACACATGCATCTAAACTACACCTTTCTTCTCCATAACACAAAAGAAGAAAAATTAAAAATCTGCCCGGAGGAAAACAGCAAGGTGGGCTGGCTTTCTCCAGATGAAGCGGTACGTTCATCCACAGAAGCGTGGATGAAACCAATTTATGAGAAACTTAATCAGAAGATGAAAGAGTATTTGTAAGATGATAAAAAGACGAACCAAAGAAACCACTTACTCCCTATCTGTGATTTTAGTCGCGGCGAGATGTAGACTTCTATGAAAAACCGCCCTTTAAAAGTACTGATTTTGACTCCGTTGTAAAAAACACAAAGTCGCAAAATCAATACTTTTAAAGGGCGGTTTTTTAAATGCAGGTTACTTTCTCGTAGCTCCGAGGCCCACAGATAGGGAGTAAGTGGTTTCTTTGGTTCTGTTTATTCCTAAACCTGCAAACTTGCACTTTTCATTGCCTAGGCATTTTTTTGAACATATTCTAATAAAGCTGAAATTAACTAGTAAATTGGTTTTATTGGTTAGCGGAGTGGAAATTTATTCTTAAAGTGTTTTCGGTGTCGAGTTAGTTTTCTTCTGTCTTCTACATCATTTCTCACCATTACTTCTATTTTTGCATCCCTTAATCCAGCAAAACCATCTTCAATTTTTCTTTATGTATTTTTAGATTGATTTATAGGATTTACAACAAACAGAAAAGTGGGGAAGGCGCATTTTATAGATAGCCGCCTTCCCCACTTTTCGTCTATTGAAAAAGCAAATCAAAAAAAATAAAAAAAATTGAAAAAAGTTGTTGACATATGCAGATAGAAGTGATAATATAAGTGAGTCGCTTGTGAGAGCGAAACAAAATGAAAAACATATGGAGAGGTGTCCGAGTGGTTTAAGGAGCTGGTCTTGAAAACCAGTGATACTGAAAGGTACCGTGGGTTCGAATCCCACCTTCTCCGTATCATCTATTTAGATAGGAAGTCATTGGTTTGTACATCCTCTTTGAATGAGTTTTCATCAACTATTTGGAGAAGTACCCAAGAGGCCGAAGGGGCTCGCCTGGAAAGTGAGTAGGTCGTTAGTAGCGGCGCAAGGGTTCAAATCCCTTCTTCTCCGTTGCGATTATTAATCACAAAAAAAGTTCTTGACATTCCTGAAAAAGAATGGTAAGATATAGAAGCTGTTTTTTTGAGAGAAAAAACAATAAAATTAAAAAAGTTCTTGACAAAGACTTCCGGATATGATAAAATAAAGAAGTTATGTCGCAAAAAAAGAACACACAAAACCTTGATAACTGAATAACAAAACAACCTTGAACGTTCAATTCAAAATTTCATTCGGGTTTTCCTGAGAGTGATGTCTGCAGGAAAGTCCATGGAACAGAACGAAAGTTCAAAACCTAAAT